>NZ_JAUBQB010000002.1:0-161972 GCF_036701035.1 Microcoleus sp. Pol7_B2
ATGCACGCTAACTTACTCTCCATTTTTGGAAACAATACCTAATTTACCAGGGTTTGAGCCTTAACTGAACCGTATTGCCCTATAGGTTTGTAGTGAAAACTAAAGTCATCGCTACAAACCAATTTTTTAGCGATCGTTATATAAAACAGTTAGCCTCGCCGGCAATCTGCAAAATCTGCCTTAGCAGTTGTTCTACAATCAACCATTGTTAACCCAAAGATCCATCAAATCGGCGACGGTTTGCCTAGTCAATTATTGATTGGCTGTACGAGGCGGATATCAATAAAACTTAAGTCAAACTCAAACAAGTTTAACCATTCCAAATCATTCAAAGCATCAGCATTGATTATTAAATTATAAGCTCTACAAATTCTAGCAAAAAAAGGCAAAAAAAAATTAACTAGATCTTAACTTAGTGCTATGCTTTGGTATGATCTACAAGGAGTTCAACCAAAGACGTATAGCTAAATAGCAATCTACCAGTAGGTGATCGATGCAACCCGGTCTAACGAATCAGTTAAACAATGCTTTTACCCTTTTTCTCAGCTTGTTAGTAGAAGCAATACCTTTTCTGCTGCTCGGAGTTTTATTTTCAGGTTTGCTGCTGGGGTTTGTAGACGAACGCAAACTCGTATCGCGCATCCCGCGAAACCCGCTGCTGGCGGCTTTGATGGGCAGTTTGATCGGCTTTTTGTTTCCCGTGTGCGAGTGCGGTAACGTGCCCGTAGCCCGCAGGTTACTGATGCAGGGAGTGCCCGCACCAGCCGCGATCGGCTTTTTGCTTGCGGCCCCCACCATCAACCCCGTAGTAATTTGGGCTACTTGGACGGCATTTCGCGATCAGCCAGAAATTGTAGTTTTGCGGGTGGTATTTTCTCTGTCTATAGCCACAATTATCGGCTGGGTGTTCAGCGCCCAAAAAGACTTGCGGCCTCTGCTGCAAGCCTCTGTAGCCCGCGCGATTCCCCTGCCAAAACCAGAGTTTTCCGAAAAAGAACTCGTCCAAGCTAACACTCCGCTGCTGTTGCAGTCGGGAACATTTATGCTCGGTCAGCCGGGGGGGGTGGTGCCGATCGAATCTTTGCTACAAGACGACTGGAAGCCATTAAAAACAGGCAAAACAGAAAAAACATCGAAACGTTCCTCAATGTTTCACCGCGTTTCTAAAGAGCGTCTGCGCCTGCTTTTAGATACTATGGTACAGGAGTTGCGCGAATTGGGAGGAGTGTTGGTAATCGGAAGTGCGATCGCAGCCATCATTCAAGTTGGCGCCCCCCGCGAACTAATTCTCAACCTCGGCCAAGGCCCCGTTTCCTCGATTATAGCCATGCTGCTATTAGCAGCAGTCGTATCGATTTGTTCTACAGTAGATGCCTTTTTTGCCCTGTCTTTTGCCTCCACATTTACCAGCGGTTCGCTGTTAGCATTTCTCGTTTTCGGCCCGATGATTGACCTCAAAGGTATCGGTTTAATGCTGTCAATTTTTAAAGGTAGAGCCGTAGTTTACTTAATTGTATTGGCAGCTCAGTTAACCTTTTTAATGACCCTCGCTGTTAACTTGCATTTAGGTTAATAAGTTAGCTAAAACCGACAACTAATACCATTTTTGATTTGCGCTTTTCTTCACTTACCTTGCTCCTCGACACGGAAGTCACGAATATACAGATAGGTGTTTTTTCTTTGCCATCTTCCCTATTCCTTCTTCCTTCCCAATCACTCTTAAAAAATGAATTTAAAAAAAATTAGCCCCTTGCTCGACGCCCTAGCTATCTTAGGCTGGGGAATATTGCTCCTCAAATATTGGATCACCGGCCAATTAAGCATTCTCATTCACCCCAATTACTTTGGCTTGACTCTAGCAGGAGGAATCGCCTTATTGGTTATTGGCGGTTTAAAAACTTGGGAACTCTTAAAACTCGATCGCACCACAAAGCAATCGCGGACATCAACAGCAAATAACTCTCTCAGAATCACAGAAGTTGAACACGTTACTTTGTTTCCCCCCAGTATCGGCAGCACCTTAATGTTGGGCGTCGCATTAATAGGTTTACTAACAACGCCACGCACATTTACCAGCCAGACAGCATTAGAACGAGGCCTCACCGAATCCCTGCCCATCACCAGACTGCAACCCCAAGAATTTCGCAATACTACAAAACCCGAACAGCGATCGCTCGTCGAATGGGTGCGGCTGTTAAATTTCAACCCCGAACCGGATACATACAGAGGTCAAAAAGTCAAAGTTCAAGGATTTGTAATTCACCCCCCCAACATAGCAGAACAATATATGTGGATCGGGCGTTTTATCATTACTTGCTGCGCGGCAGACGCCTATCCGATAGGGTTACCAGTAAAATTACCTATCGGTCAAAGCCGCGCCACCTTTGCGCCAGACATTTGGCTAGAAATAGAAGGAGAAACGCTCGTAGAAGAACTGCAAGGCAAGCGCAAATTAATCATTCAAGCATCCTCCCTCAAACCAATTCCCCAGCCCAAAAACCCGTATGATTATTGATGTGGAGTAAGTATGAGATTAAATTGTACTTTTATTGCAAGATGGACACTCCAGGCCCTTCCTCCGTATACAAATTAAGATACTGTACAGTCAGCTATAAAAGTGGCAACACCATCCTCTAGGAGTTGCCAAAAACAAATTCAGCAACTACACTCGTCATTAAGTAAATAAATTCTGAGTATATGTCATCAGGAAAAAAATTAGCTATCAAAGGTGCAGCCTGGACGATCGTCAGCTATGGAAGCAGTCAAATTATCCGATTTGGCAGCAACTTAATTTTGACGCGCCTGCTTTTGCCAGAACTATTTGGTCTGGTAGGTCTAGCCTACGTTTTCATCATAGGGATCAACTTATTTTCAGACATAGGTCTAGGCCCAAGCATCATCCAGAATAAGCGCGGGGAAGATCCTCTATTTCTCAACACCGCGTGGACAATGCAAGTCATTCGCAGCTTTTTCGTTTGGATTTGTTTGATTATAATTACCCAGCCTGTTGCGAGTTTTTATGGAGAGCCCCGTCTCCTGTGGTTGATTCCACTAATAGGTATAAATTCTTTAATAGGAGGCTTTAAATCCACTGCCACAGCCAGCCTAGAACGCCAAATGGCAGTGAAGGAAGTAGTAATTTTTGAGTTGGGTCAACAGATTGTTTCTACAACAGTGATGATTGTCTGGGCCTGGTTCGATCCCAGCATCTGGGCGATCGTTGCAGGCGGCTTTACTGGAGCTTTAATAGAGGTAGTATGGAGCCATTTTTTGATTCCCGGCAAGTCAAACCGCTTTGCTTGGGATAAAGAAGCAGCTAAAGAAATATTTTCTTATGGCAAATGGATATTTTTGTCTACGGCTTTGTTTTTCTTGTGTTCTCAAGCCGATAGACTCATCCTTGGGAAAATCTTTACTTTAACAATGTTGGGTATTTATGGCATAGCTTTTACTCTCGGCGATATGCCGCGCCAAATAATTATCGCCATTAGCAGCAGGGTGATTTTTCCCTCGATTTCTATGCTGGCAGAGTTACCCCGGGAGGAGTTGCGTGCGAAGATACTTAAGAACCGCAAGCTAATTCTAATACCATTAGCCGTAGGTTTAGCAATTTTTGTGAGCTTCGGAGATCAGTTAATTTTAATACTTTATCCGAAAGAGTATGTGGCGGCATCTTGGATGATGCCAATCTTGGCTTTAGGTATCTGGCACACCACCCTGCACAATATGATGGGTTCTTGTCTGCTAGCCGTAGGAAAGTCTCAGTACCAAGCTATGGGCAATCTGCTGACTTTTGTGAATCTATGTATAAGTATACCGTTGGCATACCACTTAAAAGGTAATTTAGGTGCCGTGATTGCTATAGCTCTCGGCGACCTTCCTACCTATGCAGTAATTAGCTACGGTTTGTGGAAAGAAGGACTAACTTGTTTTTTGCAGGATATTCAATTAACAGGGCTGTTTGTAGGGGTGCTGCTCATTATAATTTGGGGTAGAGTGGCTTTTGGTTTGGAGCTGCCGATAGATAAAATATCACCGATGGATTTAATCCCAATTAATCAACTGTTTCAGTAAACAAAAAGGAGTATCCGCTCAATAATCCGGGGTAAATCGCTCAACGATTCACCTCAAATGACGCAAAATCGTTTTTGAGTGGGTAGTCCGCCCCGAATTAGTGAGCGGATACAAAAAGGACATTGTATGTTATGCTATCATAAAATATAATCAGCAAAGTAGGGCTATTTATTTTTTTACAAATAGGGCTATTGCGAGAAATATCTCGCGTTGCCACGAGGCATACTAAAATGATATTTTACCATAAAAGAAGTGGCATCATAAATTTATTCAAAGAAAACGAACAGCCGGAAAAAACGCCAAAAAGTTTGCTGGGCTGTAGCAGACATTACATCAGTTAAATAATCTAAAGATACAGAAAAATCCAGAGCAGAAATAGAGAGACTCAGGTACACAATCAAGGTAAACGCATCTTAACTGGAACCCAAAATATGCTACAGTTAAATCGGACTAATTTTCTATGTAGTTTGTGGTAGCTTATTGGTGCTATCAATGGCAAGAGGTTTTAGTAAAACTGTAACTTCGCAACAAAAACAAATAGATTCATTGCCTGAGCGTGAATATTGTAACTGCCAGTTTTTTAGAAAATTTTGTCACCTTGAACGACTTAAGAATAGAAAGAAGTAAAGAAGATTTGCTCAAATATATTATCGCGATTACGATTCTAGCTATCATCAGCGGTGCAGACGGATGGGTGACAATAGAAGCCTATGGTAACGCCAAAGATGAATGGTTAAAAAGCTTTCTAGAATTACCGAATGGTATACCATCTCATGACAGGTTTAGTCGAGTATTTTCTCGAATTGAACCGCCAATACTCCGGACAGTTTTTATATGGCCCAAGGGCTTATGCTCGGTTGACTTTGAGCCACTGTGGATAATTAAATCAATGTCAGCTCCACCCCTGACTTACATTTAATTCGACTTTTTTATGCTCCTGGCCCCGCGTAAGCTTGTAGTCTCGTTCCAAAAACTGTCCGGAGTATTGAAAAATCTAAAATCTAAAACAGTCCTGGACGCAACTGGCACAATGGTAGTGCGATCGACGGTCGTCAATACCTCTGTCGATCGAGCAATTTTAAGCCATTACGCACTGTACAAGCTAAAATTTAAAATCTAAAATCAGTATACTTCGTTGCAGCCCTTTCGCCTGGTAAAAAAAAACGGGTTTCTGGGGGCCGGGAGTGCATCTAGGACTGTAAAATTTAAGAGGGAAAATTTGGTAGTTAATTTTCAGCAGAAATAGGAGAGAAAGATTTGTGAGTATTTTTAACAAAAAAATTAATCCTTCACCCTTCGCTATTCTGCCATTCAAACAGCCGATCGACCGCACGGCCATCTTCCTCATGCTAGTGCTGAGCGTCTTAATCGGACTGCTGCTGCTGAGCGGCGATCGCACAGCACCCAGAGTGCGAGAATTTACCTGGGAAAATAAACAAATCGGCGCCGAAGATACCGGCTTTATCCTCACCTTCTTTCGGCCGATGAACCAGTCCACCGTCGAGGAAAACTTAAAGCTAGAACCCCCCCTCCCCGGTAAATTTAGTTGGGCTGGAAGACGCATGGCTTACACCCTCAAAGATCCAGCACCCTACGGCGTTACCTACACAGTCAAACTCGCCGGAGCAACCGACAAGTATTTCGGAGAAAACAACCAAAAAAAAGGAACGCCAATGCAACCGTTTAGCAGTTCCTTTCGCAGCCGCGATCGAGCTTTTGCTTACATCGGTGTCCAAGGCGAAACAGAAAGCAGATTAATGCTAGTCAATCTCACCAGCAGCGACTCGAAACCGATACCGCTGACTCCCAAAGATTTAGTCGTTACCGATTTTAAACCGTATCCTGACAGCGATCGCATTTTATTCTCCGCCACAGATCGATCAATCGCCCGTACTCGCGGCACTCTAAATCAAGAACTATTCACAGTCACCACCGGCCTCAACCCCCAATCGGGCTCAGGAACTCAACAAAAATACCCAGCCGGTAGAATCGACAAAATCTTAGACTCCAAAGATTACCAAAACCTCAAATTCGACCTCTCAGCCGACGGAAAAATCATAGTTGTCCAGCGCGTCAACCGCAGCAATCCCGGCGATTTCAGTCCTTGGATTGTGGAAGAAAAAGTGCCGCCCCGACCGTTGGAAAATGAACAAGGCGGAGATTTTATGATTCGCCCCGATAGCAAATCGATGGTAATATCTCAAAAACAAGGATTAGCGATCGTCCCCCTCAAACCGGAAGCAGACCCAGTAGAATTTTTGCCAAAATACGAACAAGTATTGGGTATGGCCCGCGACAACTCTGCCGCCGCCTATGTTAAATACAACAGCGACTTTACTCGATCGCTTTTCATCTTAGATAACCAAGGTGTAGAACAAGAAATATTGCGTATTCCCGGCAGCATTATGGCCGTTTATTTCGACCCCCGCAAAAACCAAGACAACCAAGTTCAGCGTCTTTACTGTTTGTTAGCCCAACGCCTCAAAACAGAAAGCTACAAAGAACAGCCTTTCATCGCCACCATCGACCTCAAAAAAGAGGGTACTCGTTTGGTAGGAACCATCAAACCGCTGCTGATTTTGCCCAACCAATTAGATACCCAAATCAGTTTATCTCCCGACGGGCTGGCATTAATTTTCGACCAATCAGTCACAGCAGCAACTCCCTCAGTAGCAGACAGTCCCCGCAACGATAGTGGACAGTCGATCGCCACCAGTCGCCTCTGGCTGCTACCCTTAGTAGAAATATCGGCAGACGGTTCTCCCGCAAAACTACAGCCAGAAGAACTTCCCTTTGCCGGCTATCACCCCCGGTGGCTCCCCTAAATCGATTTTAGATTTTAGATTTTAGATTGACCGATATTGGTAAATATCAATAGGTTAAGGTGCGCCCCTAAACACTAAGCGTTGAAATATGCGCGGTGCACAGCCTACTTTTACTAAATTGATTTGAAATTTGAAATTTGAGATTTTTGATTTGAAATTGAGTTGATACTAAGCCATACTGGTAAATATTACAAACTTTTGAAACGAACTCAGCAGCCTGCAATTTCACATCTCAAACCTCAAACCTAAAATCTAAAATTCTCATGACTCCCGAAGAAATTAGCAATACCCTTAAAGACTTATTTGGTGACAGTGTTGAGATGCCTGCTGCCACTTCTTGGCAAGTAGAAACGCCCAATTTTCGCCTGTTAGTCCTCCTTTCTGAAGACGGGAGTTGGCTGCGGATTTTGCTGCCGATCGCCGATGCCCAGGAAGCTCAACCATTTCTTGATAAACTGCTAGAAGCTAACTTTGACACCACACTCGAAACTCGCTACGCCTTACATCAAAACGTTTTGTGGGGAGTATTTCAGCACAGTTGTGCCACACTCGCGGCCGCAGATTTCTCGGCCGCCGTCGCCCGAGTGCTGGCTTTGCAAGAGCGAGGTTTGTCCGACTTTTTCGGCGGTTTAATAGAAAGCCGCATCCGTCAAATCATCAAAGCTGCGAAGGCGCAGGGACAGTCTGTGGAAACTACCCTTCAGACTTTAGACCGTTTCTACGCAGAGGGATTGATGGGTGAAATGGAACTAGGGCGAGAGTCTCGCGAAAACACTCTCGCGGCTTGGCGGTATCAGCTAGAACGCCTTTGGCCGGAGGTGGAACCCTAAGACGATTGGAGATTGCAGATTGCAAAAAACTTATGACTATCTAGGTTCGGAAGTTGCCTAAAGTTGCATTTCTTTTGACTGGTATAGGGACTGCGGCTGACGGTTAGGATGTTCTTAATTCCACAAACCCTTGCGGAACATTGCTTCTTCCTTCTCTCCTAGATAACTAAAGCCTTCCATCCGTTACATTCGGTTACATCCGAAGAAAGCGAATCGGTTGCCGAACTTTCTTTGGCCTGGGCCCTAGTCTTGACAATTGGAGGCTGCAAGCCCCTTGGACGATGGCTAATCCGAACCCTCGAACCCTCGAAGGAGGCCCGTATATTCACTTATAACCTACTCGCGGTTCTCCAATTCCCTTCTATCACTAGAACAATGGTATAATTTATCACAATAATGCGTTATAAATATTAAACATTTTACGAAAACACGCGATCGCAGGTATATCATGGTAAAAAGTTTACAGCAGAGTTCAGTAAGTTCCACAAAAGCTTCGATCGTTTAATATTGACTTAGAAACAAAATCTTTAGCAGACAATGCTACTGCGATCGGGTTTTCCCATCGGGTGCTGTTGTAATTTCACAAATTAGCAACTACCCGCTACAAATTACCCGTTACGAATTAATAGCAACTTAAGTTGTTCATGAATACAATTTTTAACAGGGGTTTCATCTATGTTTGCTGTGCGTGAGATTAGCTCGGAGTTATCAGTGTTGCATATAGCTGAAATTTGTACTTGGAACATCTCCTTAGAATCAACTCTCCTAGACCTGCCACTCTACAACTGCCAAATTGAATTAACTCAACAGGCAAAAGAAGTAGCCCAGGCTTTTGAACAAAATTCCATGCTTCCCGGCGTCATTTTGACAGAGGGGGGTAATTTTGTTGGCATAATATCCAGGCGTCTATTTTTTGAAAAAGTTAACCGCCGCTACGGATTAGAAATGTTTTTCAAGCGACCCATAGAGGTATTGTACAAGTTTTCCAAGCCAGAACCGCTGGTACTTCCCGGCAGTAAATTAATAGTAGAAGCCGCCCAGGAATCGCTTTACAGGTCAGGAGAATTAATTTACGAACCCGTAGTAGTGGAAATAGCCCCTCAGACCTACAAGCTGTTAGACGTACACCAATTAATGGTCGCTCAATCAAGAATCCACCAATTAACAAATAAGTTACTCCACAAACAAACCCAAGCCAAACTCATCCAAACAGAAAAAATGGCGAGTTTGGGGAGGATTGTAGCAGAAGTAGCCCACGAAATCAGAAATCCGCTGAACTGTATTTGGGGAAATTTAACTTTTCTGCTGTCCTATTTTGAACACTTGCTCCAGCTAATGTCGCTTTATGAAGAAGAATATTCGGCACCGTGTGCCCGAATTGATGCCCTTAAAAAAGAAATTGAATTTGATTTTTTACAAGAAGATTTGCCGATCACCTTAGAAGGGATGGAGTTGGGAGCCTCGCAATTGCTAAAAATAGTTAACGGGCTGCACCACTTCTCTCACATGGACGAGACAAAACCAGCCGAGACAGACATTCACGAATGCATGGAGATGACGCTGTTAATTTTGAAAAACCGCTTTAAAAACAGCATAGAAGTGGTTAAAAATTACGGCGAACTGCCGCTAGTTAGTGGCTACTCCGGTCAGTTGAGTCAGGTGTTTTTGAATTTGTTAGTTAATGCTCTAGACGCCCTGACAGAGTACGCAGCCGATCGAGAAATACACACCCCGTGCGGGGACAACTGGCAGCCCCAAATCGAAATTACCACTAAAGTTATAGAAACCGAACACGGCAAGAGGGCCGCAATTTGCATTGCTGATAACGGGCCCGGCATTGCCCCAGAAAATCACAAGCAGATATTTGAAACCTTTTTTACCACTAAACCAGCAGGCAAAGGCACCGGTATGGGGCTGGCTATCTGCAATCAAATCGTCACAGAAAAGCACGGCGGCCAACTGAGAATGCGATCGCAACCAGGTAAGAACACTGAATTTGAAATTCTCCTGCCTATAGTTGGCACAACATGATTAACTCAAGAATATTCTCGGTAGTTCGCTCCTGCGGTGAAATGATAGGGTAGCTTAGTAGTAGGTTCTCATTTCACTTTCCCAGCGTTTCGGCAACTAAAAGTTCCAGTGGCAAATAAATTCAGTTCCAAACTCCTTGGCCCTTCACTCTCCGAAGGCAGCCATCAAGACCTTTCCCTAGAGTCTACCCTCTGGGATTTGCCCCTGTATGACTTTCAGGTTAAATCGAGCTGCTTGGCCGTGGCTGTTGCCGAAATGTTTGAACAGCATCCCCTAGTGCCGGGAGTCGTCTTGATGGAAGCAGGAGAGTTTGCGGGCATGATATCCCGCAGGCAACTGCTGGAATATTTGCTCAAACCCCAAGGCCCCGAGCTATTTTTGCACCTGCCGCTAAAAGTTCTCTACAGTTACGCTCGCGTCGAAATATTATTAGTCCCAGAGAGTACAACCATTTTGGCAGCAGCCCCACAAGCTCTGCGTCGATCGCCCGAATTGCAGGCAGAACCGATCGTCGTCCAAATAGACTCCCAATCTTACCGACTCTTAGACCCTAACGCACTAAACATCGCGTACTGGCAAATTCGTGGCATCGAAACTCAAGTCCGCTACGAAAGAGCCCAAACTCAAATGATTCAAAGCGAAAAAATGGCTAGTTTAGGGCGTTTAGTCAACGGAGTAGCCCACGAAATTTTAGATCCGGTAGGCTTTATCTGGGGGAATTTAACCTACGTCACCGACTACAGCAAAAACTTGATGGAGTTGCTCTCAGCTTACGACGCATACTGTACTGACCCCCCACCGGAAATAGCACGGCTCAAGGAAGAGATAGACTATGACTTTTTGCAAAACGATTTCCTCCGAACTGTTGCCAGCATTAAAGCCGGAGCCGAACGGTTGAGCAAGTTGGCAAGCAGTTTGCAAAACTTCTGCCACATCGACGATATTTATCCCAAACCCACCGACTTGCACGCCAACATAGACAGCATACTTTTGCTGCTCAAAAGTCGTTTGACTAGGGAAATCCAAGTAGTAAAAAACTACGGCTACCTGCCACCAGTGCCATGCTATGCAGGACAGCTAAACCAAGTATTTATGAATATCTTGACCAATTCTATTCATACGTTAATTAACGAAGCAGTCGGTCAAGAATTGGCCAAAGAGTTTAAAGGTGGAGGACTCAAAGACTTCGATCGCCAGCCTAAAATTGAAATCACCACTCAAGTCTGCTGTCCCGAACCTGCGCCGGATTTAGACAAACTTCATGTTCGCTGGGTGTCGATTTGCATATCAGATAACGGGCCAGGAATGTCACCTAGCAAGTACAAAAAAATCATTGAATCATTCTCTACGGAAAAACGCGCCCTCAAAGAAACCAGTTTAGCAGTTAGCTATCAAATTGTGACGGGCAAACACGGCGGTGCGTTCAGAATGCGATCGGAGTTAGGCAGAGGCACTGAATTTGAAATTTTGTTACCCTTAGCTTAAAGAAGGAAGAGGGAAGTTCGGCAACGGATTCTGTAACAGATGTAACGGATGTAACGGATGTAACGGATCTCAGGAAGAAGGAAGAGGGAAGAAGTTACAGTGTATTCCTGATTTATGAAGTATAGGACACGGCAATGCCGTCTCCCTACCCATTATCTGTACTGCACTCAACAGTCAACAGTCAACAGTCAACCATTCTCTAATTGACTGCCGCACATTTTACAAAATCTAGCATTAGCATCGTGTACAGACCAACCGCAACCTTTACAAACAGCTTCTCCGTGATTAGCACTTTTAACTAAGTGTTTAATCAAATCCCCCAATTGCCAAGGAATTAGAGCAATTCCCGTCAAAATCATCAAAATAGTCAGAAAACGACCCGATTCCGAAATCGGAGTAACATCGCCAAATCCCACGGTGGTCATGGTGACAACCGAGAAATAAACAGCATCCAAAAAAGTTCCAAAACTTTCGGGATTAGCCGGATGTTCGACTTGATAAATTAAACCAGAATAAACAAAAATTATTGCCAGCAAAGTAAACAAAATCCGAGCAAAAATCACCCCATCTTCGCTGCTGATGCGGAAAATAGAAATTTTTAATTCCAGAAAGCGGATGAGTCGGAGAATTCTAAACCAGCGGAAAATTCGGATAAAACTAACGTTGACAAATCCCAGTAAAAATGGTAATATTGCCAGCAAATCAATAATTGAAAAAAAACTAAAAATAAATTTAACTCGATTTTCGGCACACCATAGTCGCAATAAATACTCAAACACAAAAACAACTAAAAGCGCTGTATCGAGAGTTTGCAAATTAATTCTAACAGTTTCCGAAATCGGGTAAGTTTCGGCGATGAAGCTGGTCGAAGATAAGAGAATTAGTCCGGTAAGAGTTAAATTGACGGTTCTGCCAATTGGGGTTTCGATGTCTTCGAGATAAAATCCAATTTGCGATCGGGTTAACATAGATGAGATAATTAATACCATTTATGAGGTAAGGGAATTATCGCATATGAGTATCGAATTAACTAAGGGTGAAAGGTTCAATCTTTCTAAAGAAACTCCTAATTTCAGTAAAATTGCGATCGCCCTGGGGTGGCAAGTCAGCCAGACAGCCCAAAACTGCGACATTGACGCATCAGTTTTTATGTTAGCGGCGGACGGTCGCATTCCCAAGGAAAAGTATTTTGTATTTTACAACAATCTGACCTCGCCGGACGGTTCGGTGCGACATTCGGGAGACAGCAGGAATGGACAAATTGAGGGAGATGATGAGACGGTTTATCTGGATTTGAGTAAAATCAATTCGGCGATTCAGGAAATTGTGTTTGTGGTGACTATTCACGACGGACAGGAAAAAAATCAAAGTTTTAGTCAAGTTGAAAATGCTTTTATCCGGCTTTACAATTCAGAGACTCTTAGCGAATTGGTTCGGTACAATTTAAATCAGATATTTTCGCAAGAAACGGCTTTAGAATTTGGACGGTTGTATAAGAAGAATGGCGAATGGAGGTTTCAGCCGGTAGGACAGGGATATAATGCCGGGTTGCAAAGTTTTGTAGATAAGTATTATGTTGAAAATGCGGTTGAGAAGGGCGCGAATGCTGGTGAGAAGGTTGATGATGCTGAGGTTTTGAGGCGGTTTAGCGATCGGGTGGATCGGTTATTGCGCGAAGAGGCGATCGAGGAGACACCGATTCCAGTATCTAGCGAAGCGGTAGAACAGCCGGCTGCTACTCCTGTGAATGCCGATACTGTGGAATCGGAGGAAGAGGCAAAAATTGATGATTCTGCACTAGAAAATCTGGAACCAGCTATCAGTGCTGAGGAATTTTTGAAACGGTATAATCAGAGAGAACGAGATTTTACTGGAGTTAATCTAGCAGGAGTAAATCTGAGCAGAAGAGTCCTGAGTCAGGTCAACTTGAGTAGGGCTAATCTAAGCGGTGCAGAACTTTCTGAAACAAACTTATACGCTTCTAACCTGAGTGAGGCAAATTTATGTGATGCAAACCTTCACCAAGCCAATCTCAGCTCAGCAAACTTAGGTAAAACACAATTACTCAATGCAAATTTAAGTGAAGTAAATCTGTCTAATTCAAACCTAAGTGAAGCTAATCTGAGTGGGGTAAATCTCAGTAAAGTTCATTTGTTATTAGGGACAAACTTCAGCAGAACCAACCTCAGTAAAGCAAACTTAACAGGGTTGAATTTAAAGGAATCAAAATTGATGAATGCTGATTTGAGTAATGCAAACCTAAATGATACTAACCTATTAATGGCCAACCTTGAAGGGGCAAACCTTGAAGGAGCAAAACTTCAGCAAGCCCTTTACAACACACAGACTGTCTTCCCCCGAGGCTTTGACCCTGTTAAAGCAGGTGCTTGCTTAATTGCTCCTAATGTTTCACTGAAAGAAGCAAACCTAGCTCGTCGTAACTTGAGTTATGTCAACCTGAGTGAAGCTAACTTGAGTGGTGCAAATCTAACTAAGGCAAATTTGCAGGGTGCAAAACTCCTGCAAGCTAATTTGAATAAAACCAACTTAAGCGAAGCAAATCTGAATAGTGCCAACTTAACGGCGGCAAACCTGATAGGAGCAAACCTGATGCAGGCAAATTTAGGATCTGCTAACCTAACTGCCGCAGACTTGAGTGGAGCGAATTTGAAAAATACAGAAACAAGTGGGGCAAATTTTAGTGGTGCTAATCTGAGCAAAGTTAATCTGGTTAGTGGAACTCTTCAATGTAATGTCAGCGGAGCAATATTAACTGAAGGAAATCTCTGTGGGGCTAACCTTCGTTATGGTAATTTTACTGAAGCCAACTTAACTTCGGCAGACTTGCGCGGGGCAGATTTGGATAATACAAACCTAGAAAAAGCCAACCTAAAGGGAGCGAACCTAAGTGGGGTGGTAAATCTGGAAAAGGCCAAACTCGCAGGTGCAATTATGCCAGATGGCACAATTCACGAATGAATTCGATCGCAAATATTAAACAGCAAGATGGACAATGTATTTGTGTCACTTTAACCGAAAGTCCGCCAGGGAATGAATTCCCTGGCTAATAGCACAAGTCCTCTGAAGAGGACTAAAGAGGACTAATAAGTTCTTCAGTCCTCTTCAGAGGACTTAAGCTATGAGGCAGGGGTTTAAACCCCTGCCGGACTGAGGGAAATAGCGTTAAATTGACACCAATGGTGTGCATCGCCCTCCATAAAAATAAAGTATGATGAGGATTAAAGATCAAATACATAGATTTTCGATGAATGAATCCGACACAGAAATCATAGAATCTACCATTAGATGGATGACGGAGTTTGTCGAGCTACCGCATCCAGTTTTCAGCGATTTACCGATTTGTCCCTTCAGTAAAAAAGCACGCTTGGCTAATCAAATTTTATTCAAAATCGAGCGGTTTTCTGCGCTGACTGAGTTCGATCGCGATTCTGCCATAATGAAATCCATTTATGAATTTTACAATTCGGAATTTGAAATCATGGTAGTAATTAATCCCGAAAAAACAGCAATTAGTGCGCCAGAAACTAAAGAATTGATAGACAAACTCAATAATCAGATTTCAGAATTGGGCTTGCTGGCTTTTCACATCCATCCCGAAGAAGATTTTAATATTGACGGGCTTCATACTAGGAGGATGCCGTATCCGGGCTTCACCGTTCAAGTAAATTCTAAGCTGAAGCCAGCTTCCGATGCTTTAGAGAAAACTGAATATTACAAAAATTGGACTGCCGAACAACTAAAATATTTCGGGATTCCGAGAAATTGACGATCGCCCGCCCTCCCCGCGCATCTCTGTGCCATTACAATAAACTCAGCAAAAAATCTTTACACATAAGAACTCATGCAGCTTAAGTCAACAACCCGCCATATTCGCATATACACCGCCATCCTCGAAGATAACGAACTCGTACCCAGCAACGACCTTTTGACCCTCGACATTGACCCAGATAACGAACTTAACTGGAACGACGAGTCAGTCAAACAGGTATATGCCAAATTCGACCAACTCGTAGACGCATACGAGGGCGAAGACTTGACCGAGTACAACCTCCGCCGTATCGGTTCGGAGTTGGAACACTTGGTACGATCGCTCTTACAAAAAGGCCAAATCAGCTATAACCTCAACAGCCGCGCTGTCAACTACAGCATGGGCTTGCCTCAAGTTGATGCCAAAATTCACCTGTAAGGGCGATCGGGCGATCGGCATTTATGTCAACTTAAGATTGAAACCCATAATAAATGTCGCTTGTAGCTGAGTTTCGATCCCTCCTACTTCTCTTAATCAGGGGAGTACGGGGGGAAAAGGGGGTTCTGTTTTGTCTCTCGCTTTGGGGATTTAGACTTGGATACAGAGGAAAGGTGGAGATGGGGAGAATTGGGAAAATCTGCTTTTATTCTTCTTCCTGCTTGTTTCTGACTCCTGACTCCTGACTCCCGGCTTCTTCCTTCTTCCGACTGCGATCGGACTTCTCCCCCGCCTCCCCAGCATCAACCGGAGAATTTGGAACGCGATCGCGTTCCAAAAACTGTTTAACTGCAAGTTGGCGGTTGGTCATAAACTGACCCCAAGCGCCGGGAAACAGCCCATCCAAGGTTTCCACCAGCGCCCAAACCTCAAGATTCATCACTTTGTAATAAAAACTGTGAGAATGTTGAATGCTAGTGAGTATTTCGTCTATTTCAACAGCAGGCGGCAGCTTCGGATCGGGCAAATTCTTGGGAAAGGCGCTGGGCTCATGTGGGGGCATGGTTAAATACTCAACAGCTTGCAGAGGCCGGTCAGTCGATTTTAGATTTTAGATTTTAGATGGACTCCACAGATGAATCTGGGGGCTTGAACTAATATCTAATTTTTTTTGCTCTCCACGACTCCTGTCGGGGGCTTGCGTCCCTCAGTAGATGTGAGATGTGAGATTGTCGATTTTATACTTTAGATGGACTCCACAGATGAATCTGCGGGCTGGAACTAATATCTAATTTTTTTTGCTGTCCACGATTCGTGTCGGGGGCTGGCATCCGTCAGTCGATTTTAGATTTTAGATTTTAGATTGACTCGACAGATGAATCTGCGGGCTTGTATCCGTCTTTGGGTAGGGTTAAATTTAACTTCTGTTGCGAAACTAGGGTGCGAGGCACAGATGACCCTTCGCGAGAAAACCGACAATTGATATTTATTTATACCTGTCGGCTCAGGTGATTTCTACCTAGCAGCATCATACCATTATAGTTAGTCTAAAATTTCAATTCCCTTGAGTGCTGCGATTTCTTCGGAAATGGCCACTATCAGGAATATGCTGAAAACAGCGTGATTTCAAGCCGAGGACTTGGGCCTCGCGCGATCGTCTAACTCTGAAAGCTCCTAGCAAAATTCATCGGCGGGTTAACAAAATGGTAGACTATTTGTGTCAGTACAAGACATTAAAACCTACCCCTGGACTGGGGGAAAGTCACGCCTAAAACATTGTCAGGAGATATCACTACGCACACAACAGTGGAAACGTGGTGAGCCCGGGAACCTGAAAAATCAGGATATTAGGACTGCGAAGTCTTAAGAATCTCCGTCTGTTGAGAAAGCGGGGGTGTCAAATAATCGCCACGTATCAACCCGTCGAGGTTCAATCGCTAAAATAGTTCAGATCAGCACGCTTGCCCAAAGGCGTCAGGAACCCTTATGCAAAACTCTGTGGCAAAACACTACTTATGGGCTTTAGGTGAAGGGATCAAAGGGTGTAAGCCAGGCGATCTGATCGCTGGTCGCTACTTGGTCAAGCGCGATCGACTTCTTGTCGATACTCAACCCGAGCACTTGCCGGAACTGCCCGATGAGATTCCGAGTGTTGTCACTCCTTATCTGAGACTGTTTGCCTATCAGTTGCACGTACCTCAAGTATACGGCCTAGTATCGTCCAAGATGAGCAAGCTATCGGGAGATATCTGGCTGCTGGAAAACGGGCCTATTTTGAAGGTGACGGAATCTTTAATGCCGGAATTGGTAGACTCCTGGAAAGGAGCTGCAGCGATGCGCCAGCTCAATTGGCTGTGGCAAATGGCCCAGTTGTGGCAGCCGTGTATCGCTCAGGGCGTGGCTTCGACGCTGCTGACTCCCGAACTGCTACGGGTGGAAGGGCAATTGGTGCGGTTTCTGGAATTGCAGCCCGATCGCAAACCGCCTCATTTGTCGCAGTTGGGCAAATTGTGGCAGCAGTGGCTCGAAGATGCTCACCCAACTATTGCCAATTTTTTGAGGCAACTTTGCCAGCAAATGGTTGCCGGCCAAGTGCGCCACGGCGAACAACTGATGGGCCAGTTGGATAAAGCTTTGGCAAAATGTGGCAAATTGTACGATCGTCACGTTGAAATTGCCACGGGCACGGATGTAGGCAGATCCCGCGCTCACAACGAAGATGCTTGCTATCCGCCCAGCGGTACGCTGTTCGCAGGAAAGCCGGGTGCGGAAGCTTGCGCGATCGTCTGCGACGGTATCGGTGGACAAGACGGCGGCGAAGTCGCTTCGGAAGAAGCAATTGGTGTGCTGCGCGACAAGTTGCAGCAAATGCCCCTACATCAAGCTAATTGGGACCCGTTGAGCCTGACTTCCAAGCTGGAACGGGCGGCTTGTGCTGCTAACGACAAGATAGCCAGTCGCAACGACAGCGAACACCGCCAAGGCCGGCAGCGGATGGGAACTACCCTAGTTATGGGTTTAGCCCACATTCACGAACTCTACGTCGCCCACGTCGGAGACAGTCGGGCTTACTGGATTACCCGCACCGGCTGCTATCAAGTTACTCTCGATGATAATGTGGCTTGCCGCGAGGTGCGTTTGGGCTACTCTCTCTACCGGGATGCTTTGGAACAAGTAGCCGCCGGAGCTCTGATTCAAGCTTTGGGCATTACTTCGTCCAACACTTTGCACCCGACTGTGCAGCGTTTTCCGGTGGATGAAGACTGCGTTTTGCTGCTGTGTTCCGACGGTTTGAGTGATAAAGACCGGGTTGAGGAATGTTGGGAAGCGGAGATTTTGCCAATTCTCGACGGTAGCATTAATTTGGGTAAGGCGCGCGATCGACTGATTGATATTGCTAATACTAGAAACGGTCACGATAACGTCACTGTTGCTTTAATTCACTGTCAAGCACATTTGAGGGAAGAAGGCAATACTTTTACAGAACTGTCTGTCGCACCTTTAGATACGCCGATCGAACTAATTTCCGACAGCGAGGATTTGCCAACGGATTTGAATGGGCCGACAAGCCATGGCGATGGGAATTCTGAAGGAAAAACGCAGTTGTTACAGCCGGAAAAAAGCAAAAGTTTATTTTCGCTGCTGCTGAAAATTTTATTTTTATTAGGATTAGGGGGTGTATTTGCTTATTTTTTCATCCCTCCGGTGGGTCGCGCGATCGATACTGCCGGGGAGTCGATTTTCGGGAAACGGGGTTTAATTAATGCTGGAAGGACGCCGGAGAAAACAGTTGAATCTGTAGCTTCTCCTGTCCAATCTTTAGAAACAGGATCGTTTATAGAGATTAAAAGTTCTGCGGCTGGGGAAGTGGGAAAAGAGGGCGATCGCTTGGATTTGCGAGGCGCAATCGGTGAGTTGACTGTCAAAGGAACAGTCCCAGCCGGCAGCGTTTTGCAGGTGACAAACAAACAGCTTACGCCTCAAGGCAATTGGCTAGAATTGAAAGTTTGTTCGCTTCCTGAAATAGTGCGATCGAACTCTCTGAAACCCGAGTCAAATAAAGATTTTTCTACAGTTTCAAAACCGACACTGAATCCATCTCCCGCTGTGGCAACTCCCTCCCCTTCCCCGGCAGTTAAGCCAACAGTTGAAGTAGAAAGCGCCAAGCTGCAACCGGGGGAAATCGGATGGATTCAAGAACAAGCTGCTGTTTCTAAAGTAGTCTCTAACCTAGCTTTTAACCCTACTAAAAAGGGGAAATGCGTTGATGCTGACTCAAATCCCAATGCTAATTAAACTGTTAATGCTAGATTTTGCCGAGGGGATTTGAGTAAGTTTGAGAAAAAGGAAGATACATCTTGCTAAAGATAGAGGAATTTAAGGCAGACAGAGACTTCAATTGAAATCGGAGTCCAGCGAGCCGAAGATTTATCAACTTCTTGATGCGAGATCGAACTATGACGAAAATCACAGACTATTTCCAAGGAGTTTATGCCGTAAATCTGCCTGAGAGGAAAGATCGACGCCAGCTCATAGTCCAGGAATTAGAAGAAGCAGGAATGCCCCTCATGCCTCATAAGGTTGAGATATTTCCCGCAATCCGCCCCGACGAAGCTGGAGGTTTCCCCAGCATTGGGGCGAGGGGATGCTTTTCCAGTCATGTAGCTATCCTCAAGCATGCAAAACAGCAGGGGTTGAGCAATATCCTGATTGTAGAAGACGACCTAGAAATTTCACCAAAGTTAAGAGCACACCAAGCTGTTATCGTCGAACAACTGTGTCAGCAAGATTGGGATTTCGTCTACTTCGGACACGTCGAAGAGGTTGAAAAAAAGTCTCCTGTCGCCCTCGTGCCCTTTTCTGAGGGCGTAATGACCACTCATTTTTACGCTGTAAATGGCAGGATTTTCGATCGCCTCCTGCGGTTTCTGGAAGAACTGCAACAGCGACCTCCGGGACATCCCGACGGCGGCCCGATGCACCTCGACGGAGCTTATTCTACTTTCCGAGCTCAAAATCCTGATGTTGTCACCTTGATTGCTTCTCCAAACCTGGGGTGGCAAAGGAGTTCTCGTAGCGACATCTCTCCTAATGCCTGGTTTGACCGTGTACCTGGGGTCTGGCAATTGGCAGGCGCAGCAAGAACAACCAAAACATGGCTGAAGCGTAGCCTTTCTACTTAATTGAGTTCGAGTTTAAAATAGTTTACTCAGCTCGAATCTGTGAGCACAATTGTCCGGAAAATAATTAATACCAAATCCGGGTTTATTACTCCTTTGATGAAGGAGGGGGTTGAAACCTTTTAACCTCAAACTATACAAATAAAGTATGCCGCAGTTTACGCGACACGACCTAGGCTCGGACAGAGTAAGAGATCCAGGAAATATTTATGCCGGATTTGGTATCAGCATACAGCACTTCCTGGTGTTATGAGGTACAATAAGAATAGATTAAAAAAATACACCAATGAAAGCATATTCAGTAGATTTGCGAAAAAAAATAGTAGCAGCCCATCAAGAGCAGAAGCTGTCGATCCGAAAAACAGCAGAAATATTTGCCGTAAGTAAAAGCTTAGTTCAAAAGCTTGTCAAGCAACAAAAAATCGAGGGAAATTTACAGCCGAAACCTAGGGGTAAACCGAGATACAGTTATTTGAATAATGCGTCAACAGAATTAAGAGAAATAGTGGCAGCCCATCCCGATGCAACCTTAGTAGAGTTGTGTGAGTTATTTGCCCATAAGACGGGAAATTGGGTGGGTAGAACCGCCATGTGTAGAGCGTTACAGAAGTTGGGATTAAATCGAAAAAAAAAACAGTCAGGAGTAGCCAAGCAGGGACAGAAAGAGTCATGAAGCTAAGGCTAGAGTATTGGGAAAAAGTCAAGAATCTCGAAGTAAAAAATCTAGTATTTTTAGATGAAACTGGAGTATTGCTAGGTTTAAGCCGAACTCATGCACGTTCCCCACTAGGAACTAGAGCCTATGCGGTTAAACCTTTTTACCGAGGCAAAAAAGTCACAGTAATTGGTGCAATTAGTCTCAAGCGAGTAGTGGCACTCATGACAATGGATAACTCGATGGATGGCAAAGCATTTGAGGTATTTATTGAAAAATGTTTAGCGCCACAATTGTGGTCGGGAGCAGTAGTAGTGATGGATAATTTACCCGCGCATAAACTAGCTTCAATTGAGCCTATGATTAAAGCTGTGGGTGCTTCTATCTTGTGTTTGTCCCCATACTCTCCTGATTTTAATCCAATTGAATTATGGTGGTCACAGCTCAAATCTTTATTGCGACAGTTTTCACCAACCACCACTAAAATGGTTGACACCATAATTGCTGTAGCTCTTGATTTAATGAATCCGAAACATCTCAAAAACTGGTTTACTAATTGCTGCTACTGTACCTCATAACACCCGGAATTGCTGTATTTGATATGATGCTTGATTGCTAACCTAATTTCTTAGATACCTCTGCAAGTTTAGTCACCATTTGTGAGACGGCTTTGTCAACTGCCGCGCTCAAAAGTGACTCTTCATTGCTGCTGCCAGAATTGCCGCTGACACCTCTGACAGAAATATTAGAATCGCTTTGATCGGCTTCTCCTACTGCTTTGGCAGTGGCAAGAATATCTCCCGAAGCTGTACCGATTAACCGCACATCTATTTGAACGGTAGCTTTGGTTTTTTGTGAACCAGCGCCGATTCCCATGAAACTGCCGCCGCCGGATTGTTTGTCGATATTAAACTTGGTAATGGTGCCGATGAGCACGGCGTCAACTCCTAATTGTTTGCCAATTTCGGCTGCTGTGCCGGCATCCATCGCACCGCTGCGGTTTTGCTGTTTGAGCACTTGTTCGAGTTTGCTGCGATCGACTACTGTATAAGTGCCGTTGTTGACGAGTTCGTTGATTAGCAGTTCGCTGATGCCTTTGGCGGCGCCGACTCCCCGGTAGGAAGTGTAATAGCTGTTGGTGGTGCCGTAGTCGAAGTCCATGACGACGAGGCGCTTTTTGGCGGTAGCTTGGGCGAGTTGGGTTGCGGGCTCGGTGGTGGCTGGCGTGGCGATCGCATTGACTGAAACGCCTGCTAGCATTAGGGTAACGAGGGAAATGCTGGTTAAGCGAGATATGGTGGTTGTTTTCATAAAGCTTACCTCACAGTTGTTTTGTGCCGACTCTAGGATACTTTACGGAACAGCCCGATGTCAGGGCTGGGGGTGAGGATGTTGAAATTGGCGGTTTTTAGTGTTTTTTGACTTTGCAACAGGCTTAATTTTTGTTAATTAACTGCAGAGGACGCAGAGAACTCAGAGAAACAGAGGAAGAGTTTAATCAAGCTTTCAATGCTTTATAGGGATTTAAGGGTTTTCCTGCCAAAAAATCTAATATCTCTGTACTCTAACGTGGGCACAAACCGCACAGCCATCCAAAATTCCAGTTACGCCCCAGATTCCATAAAACCCATCAACCAATTAGCCATCGTCGCCCTGCGAGTCTGTCTCGGCCCAAATTCCCCAATTTTATAGCCTTTAAAGCCCAATTTTTCCTTCAGCAACTGCTTGTTTTCTGGAGGGGTCGATCGAGTCAATTTCACTGTCGCGGGCCTAGAATCGATAAAATCGGGCGGTTCCGGGTACTCTTGCCGCCACTCGGCTGCAACACCTGCACTGTTCCACTTGCCAGTCTCGGCATCGCAGCGGTAGCCGAGATAGTGCCAAACTAATCGGTTGACAGCAGCATCGTCTATCTCTTCGTTGAGGATAGCCCAAATAATTTCGTTATTCAGCGGTGGTAATTCAGACATGAGCGCGATCGAATCGGAAATAAAAAAAGTTTAACTCAGATTAAATAATATTATCAGAAACGGGCAAGATGCCCGTTCCACAAAAAATCATAGGAATTTGTTTGTGGGGTGGACACGCCAGCCCGCCCAAAATGCCACACCCCAAAAAATTAATTATTCAAAATTCCGTCTTTCTCGGCCATAGACAGCATTAAGTCAATCACGCGACTAGAATAACCCCACTCGTTGTCGTACCAGGAAACCACTTTGAAAAACTTAGAATTCAGTTCAATTCCCGCACCTGCATCGAAAATGCTCGATCGCGCGTCGCCCTGAAAATCTGTCGAAACCACTGCATCCTCAGTATATCCAAGAATGTTTTTGAGTTCGCCCTCTGAAGCTTTTTTCATTGCCTCGCAAATTTCTTTATAGCTAGTTTCCTTCGCCGTTTTGAAAGTAAGGTCAACTACAGACACGTCGGGAGTTGGCACGCGCAAAGCCATTCCCGTCAATTTTCCTTTCAATTCTGGCAAAACCAAAGTAACAGCTTTTGCTGCACCGGTCGAAGATGGAATAATATTTTGAGCCGCACCGCGTCCTCCCCGCCAATCTTTTTGGCTGGGGCCGTCTACAGTTGGTTGAGTAGCTGTCATTGCATGAACTGTAGTCATTAAACCTTCTTCCAAACCGAAGTTATCGTTGATAACTTTGGCAATTGGTGCTAAACAATTTGTCGTACAGCTAGCATTAGAAACAACCGTATCTTTTGTCGGGTCAAATTTGTGGTGGTTGACGCCGACTAGAAAAGTTGGAACTTTTTCCGGGTCTTTTGTCGGTGCTGAAAGTATTACTCGTTTTGCTCCCGCCGTCAAGTGTTTTGATGCGCCTTCAAAATCTGTAAACAATCCGGTAGATTCTACAACATAATCTGCGCCGGATTTACCCCAGGGCAATTCGGCAGGATTTCTAATCGCTGTACAGGGGATAAAATTTCCGTCAACGACAATCCCGTCTGGTTTGCTTTCAACTTCGCCGTCGTAAATGCCGTGGGTGGAGTCGTATTTGAAAAGATAAGCCAGGTTTTCTGGCGAAACTAAGTCGTTAATGCCGACAAATTGGATGTTGGGGTTTTTGATGCCGGCACGCATGACTAGCCGTCCGATGCGACCAAATCCGTTGATGCCAACTTTTAATGCAGCCATGTTTAAACTCCTCTTGAAAATCTCGCTAGTCGATCGGGCGATCGCCTGTTGTGGCTTAGAATTTACCACGCTAACGGATTTTGGCAACTGATTCTTTTCTATCTCTTAAGAATTCTGAATTCTGCCCCGGCTGGGAAGGGCAATTAATCCTGAAATGACCGCTGACTAATGGCTAATGGCTGCTTTTTGTCAAATTGTAAAAGTGCTATAATAGACAGAAATTATTTTCAAAATTGCCTTTTTAAAATCAGGCTAAAGTAATAATAAAAAACTTATCCACAAGCCGAAACGGATTGGCCTTATCACCAGTGGCGATTGTCGGAACCAAAGCCTAGGATTAAAGTCGCAGATACGCGCAAGGACACGGCATTGCCGTGTCCCTAAACATATGGTGTAGAATCTATGTCTAGCTCAATTTTTCCGCATTGGTATAATCACCAATAACTAATGACTACCCGACGCACCTAGTAATTAGCAATTCCACCGCATCTGAAATAAAACACGACCCACCAAATTTATTGAGCACGGGTCTAATGTTTTCTGCAACTGCTGAAACTTGAGCTGGGGAACAAAAAGCAAGCACATAAATGTTATCCAGCGCCGTCATTGATGAATCACGGGAAACGTGATCCCTAGTGCTTTTTCCAGCGACATCACGAATCACCGAATAACCGGGTACGCCTGCTTTATCTAAACCGTCTAAAATCTTGCCGAGTTCTACTGAGTGGGCTATGATTTCTACTCTTTTGACTGACTCCATCATCTCACCTCCAAAACATATTGATTCCGTATAGATACAGGGGAATGCCTACAATGATATTAAATGGAAATGTCACTGCTAAGGCAGTTGAAATGTAAAGACTTGGATTCGCTTCGGGAACAGTTAGGCGCATGGCTGCTGGTACTGCTATATAAGAAGCACTCGCGCACAATACGGCAAACAGCAAAGTGTCTCCCTGCGGCATTCCGATTAATTTGGCTATTACCAAAGCAATTACTGCATTGACTATCGGAATTAGGATTGCAAAGCCGATCAGAAAAATTCCTGCTTCTTGCAAATCTTTAATTCTGCTAGCGGCAACCAGCCCCATGTCTAGCAAGAAAAAAGTCAGAACTCCGTAAAACAAGTCTTGAGTAAACGGACTCATAACTTCCCAACCATGTTCTCCTGTCAGTACGCCCATAATTAGGCTGCCAATCAGCAGAAAAACTGAACTGTTTAGGAATGCTTCTTGCAACACTTCGGGCCAAACTATTTCGCGTTTTCCTTCTTCCCCGCCAAATATACTGACTAGAATCAGACCAACTATAATTGCTGGGGATTCCATTAATGCTAGCGCGGCTACCATATAACCGTCAAAGTCGATCCCCTGTGCTGTGAGGAAGGAGGTTGCGGTGATAAATGTGACGGCGCTGATGGAACCGTAGGTGGCTGCGATCGCCGCGGCATTGTAAGAGTCGAGTTTGATCCTCAGTATGAAAAAAGTATAAATTGGTACTAGCATTGACATCAGCATCGCTGCCAAAATTGTCAGGGCGATTTGCTGGTCAATTCCGCTTTTGGACAGTTCGACGCCACCTTTAAATCCGATCGCAAACAGCAGGTACAGCGAAAACAGTTTGGGGATGGGCGCTGGAATTTCTAAATCAGATTTGAGAAAAATTGCCAGCATTCCCATGAAAAAAGCTAATATTGGGGGATTTAAGATATTTGACGATACTAAACTCAAATCCACGATCGGTCACTCCCTTTTCTTGCGTTTTTAATATTACTTCCCCAGTAATTGTTGCACGAGAATGGATCAATAGACCGATCGAAGTTTTGACACCGAAGCTTGATTACGCTAAATACCCCCCAATACGGCAAAGGTACACAGTACGCACCGTACAACGAGTAAGGTGTGCACTGTGCACCTGCAGGCTAATTATTGTTGTTTAACTAAGCAACTGCCAAATAAGACTCTAGGGCTTCGGAACCACCGATCAACTTGCCGTCGATAAATACTTGCGGCACAGTTGTAGCCCCAGTCATAGCCCGGAGCGATTTGGTTGTGATCTCCCGGCCCAAGACAATTTCTTCATAATCCAAGCCCTTTTGACTCAGCATTCCCTTAGCCTTAGCGCAGAAGGGACAGCCCATTTTTGTAAACAGTGAAACTAGCTTCGGCTTGGTTGCTGCGGAGTTGATGTAGTTGAGCATCGTCTCGGCATCGGACACTTTGAAAGGGTCGCCCGGTTCCTCTGGCTCAATAAACATTTTTTCAACCACGCCATCTTTTACCAGCATCGAATAACGCCAAGACCGCTTCCCAAAGCCTAAATCTGTTTTGTCTACCAGCATTCCCATGCCTTGGGTAAATTCGCCGTTACCGTCGGGAATTAACGTCAGATTGTCTGATTCTTGGTTTTTTGCCCATTCGTTCATCACAAAGGTGTCGTTGACGGAAATACAAACGATATCATCTACGCCATTTTCTTTGAAAACTTTGGCCAATTCGTTGTAACCGGGGAGGTGCGTTGACGAACAAGTGGGAGTAAAAGCTCCCGGCAGCGAGAAGACTACTACGGTTTTACCTGCAAATATATCATCCGTGGTGACATCCACCCACTCGGTGTCTTTGCGAGTGCGAAAGGTGACTTTGGGTACTCTTTGACCTTCTTGGTTCGTCAGCATGATTTTAAATTTTTGGGTACTTGGGTTCAATTCCTTTGCTTATTATAGCGTACTCATAACGAGTATGAGTTGTCAAGGGGAGGCGAGTTTTTTTCTCGGACTTGGGCGCGCGCGAGCTCAGCTCATTGTCTTTGCGACGATAGTTTGAATCATAGTCCGAATCAATCTCGCGGCGCGCGCGAGCTCAGTTCATTGTCTTTGCGACAGCTAGCAGATTTAAAACTTGCTGTTTAAGTAGGTCGGCAATTCTGTCTCCATTCCTTTGCTGCTGCTAACGGGTGAGGATTTTTTACACATTCTGTCAACATATCGATATTAATTCTCGGTAGCAATTCGCTTTGTGTGATTAATTCATAACCGCAGTTGGACACGAATTCAACCGGAATTTCTTCTTGCAAATGGTAGATAGAAAATCGGTCATTTCGCCAGAACCAAACCTCTCGCACATTCAACCTTCTATACAGTTCTAGTTTATTGATGCTGCCACTGGTAACAATCACTTCAATTACCAAATCTGGAAATTCTTTATCTGTGCCAATACAGTAAGCTTCATCCGGTTCCGTACCGCCACTTTTTTCCTCTTGTCGCAGAGTTGTAGACCCAAAAGGAAAATATTCGATTTCAGCTTCTACAAAGTAAATTTCTAGCAGATTTCCAATGCCAGTTTTGCGACTTTCATGGCGGCGAGAAGGCGACATAATTTCCAAAACTCCATCTAAATAAGTCACTCGATATCCCGCCGCATCTCCTATTCGATTTAGCAGTGTTTCGTATTGTTCCCAGTTGGCGCTATCGGTAATATAGCGATCTTCAGGATCTTGGCGTTGGAGTGCTTGTTCCTTAAGTAGCGTATCTAGCTCGCTCGTCAGCATCGGTATTACCTCCTTACAAGTTGTTCTAATCTTAGCTCAACTTTATTCCCAATCAAACTGCCTTCCCAAATAGTCCTCTAATTCCTGATTGTAAGGTCGGAAATAACCGCTCAACCTGTCGCGAACCGATTCATTTACCCGCTGATAAGAACCAGGATTAGCATTTTGGTACTCAGACAATTGATATTCCGGCAAATCTAAAAATTCTAAAACCTGCTGGACTATAGCCGCCGCACCTGCATAAAAATCTTCACTTTTCAAAATTAACAACTGTTCTCTAGGAAAGAAAGCCAGCCAGTTTTTAATAAATTCTATGTACCTACCGCGAGCTAAATAATTCCCCGGTTCCTCGCCGATGATGTATTCTGGATTTTGACTCAACCGTTCAATTTCATCGCTAATTACTCGATCGAGCGATCGCGCTTCCCAGTTTAAGTCAGTCAAGCGGTAAAATTGAGAAATCGCCCGATCGACCGGATTTCGCAAAAGTACAATCAGTTTCGCCTCGGGAAACAGGCTGTAGAGCCGTTCCGGTGCTTCCCGAGAGTCAAAATAGCTCGGACTTGCTTCGCCCGTCAAAAATTGCTCTCCTGGAGGAATTGGCGGAAAATGAGCCAAATACCAATCAATCCCTCTATCAAAGTGCCACGAGAAAAAATCCATCTCCTTTTTAATCGGAGTCAAAATTTGCGGGTGTTGGGCTAAATAAGTATAAAGAGATGTTGTGCCGCACCGCTGAGAACCAATAATTATAAAGTTAGGAAATTGGACGGGTTTTAAGTTCCAATTTTGTAGAACTGGCATCTTGCCTGTATCTGCTTGTAAAACAGGCATCTTGCCTGTTCTATAACTTATAATAGATGCAAAACTTTGTTTAAAACTGACAGTTCGATAAAAATCAATCGCCTCGGCAATTTTACCTTGCCTCGTCAAAGCTTCTCCCAAATTCAGATAAGACCAAAAAGCCTCCGGTTTAGCTGCAACAACTTCGCGGTACAAGTTCTCAACTTCATCCAGCTTGTTTTGCCTAACAAAAACTTCCCACAAATTGTAATAAAACCACCAAGGAAGATCTGGATTTATTTCTATTGCTTGAAAAAATGCCGCCGCCGCTTCCTCCCAATATTTTTGGTGGCTCAGAACAGCACCTAAATTGTAATAAGACCAGCAATCATCTGGTTTTTGGGCGACAGTTGCGCGAGATGAGGCTAATGCGCGATCCTCTTCGAGGGCTGCGCTAACGCACTTTTCTTGCTGCTGCAACAACTCCTCTAATTTCCCTGAGTTGCCTTCATGACTCGGCATTTTTGTCAATAGCAAGTTGTAAAGAATTATTGCGCTTTTTGGGCGATCGTACTTGGCTAAATTCTCTCCTAACTGCAAATAAAACCCCCAATTTTCTGGTGTAATTTGCAATTGATATTGTTCTAACACCAACTTTAAATCAGACTCTGTTTGTCCGAGAGCATATCCCAACTTCTCGTAAATTCCAGGCAAATCTCCGTCAATTTTAATAGCTTTTAAATACGTAGCGATAGCTTCATTCCACTGTTTTAGTTTAGTTAAAGCGTCACCTAAATTGCAAAAAGACCAAGCAAAATCCGAATTGAGTGCAATCTCGCAGCGGTAAGCAAAAGCAGCCTCTTCCCATCGCCGAAGTTTCAGCAAAGCATCGCCCAGATTGTGATAAGACCAAGAAAAATCGGGATTTAACTCAACAGCTTTTTTGTAAGCAGCGACAGCTTCCTCCCATTGTTCAAGTTTCAGCAAAACATCGCCCAAACTGTGATAAGACCACGAAAACATGGGATTTAATTCAATAGCTTGTTTGTAAGCAGCAACAGCCTCATCAAATCGACCGCTTTCTTGCAGAGAGTTCGCCAAATTGTGGTAGTCATGATCCATGCAAAACTCCTGCCATAGCAAGTAATTTTTCCAGCGAGTTCAAATCCAACTGCATATCTTTATGTAAAGGTTTGGTCGGAGTTCCATCATCAACCAAATCACCAATTAAATAGTAATGTTCCAAATCACACAAATTGCTAATCATCCAATAACAATGCGGAACGTAAAGGGGAGAAAAAATCTCAATTACCTTAGTTCCCGGACTGCAAAAAACTAGATTTGTTAACCCCCCTCCGTGGGGTGCGACAACTACTTTAGCAGCAGCCAAACACGATGCTTGTTCCGCTATCGACATCGTTTCCAGCTTGACACTGCGGAACCCAAATTTTTCTAAGTATTTAATTACCTCTTCATCGTTGACGATTCGCCGATAGGAAGCTTGTTGGCGGCTGATATAAATCCGCTCCGAATAGTCGGTGCTTAGTGGCTGTTGTTCCTTTAAAAAGGTCTTTCTGAGATATTCACACTTCCATTTGGAAACCGCGCCCGATCCGTCATAAGATATTGATGGAACTATTAATTTATCTGCGGTAATATGTAAATTGCAGCGACTTTCTAAAAGTTTATCTTGAGGAATTCCTAAAGTATCTAAAGTTTCTGCTTGATAGAAAGAATCTGAGGCATTGACAACAAACTTATCTATAGTTTCTATCAATCCGCTCCGCTGCAAAAGGTCAAACCGCGTAATCACATCAAACATCCAATGAAAATAAGCTGCTCCACCCCAGCGAGCAGATAAAAAAGCTACATTTCCATCGACGTGTTCAGCGGGAGGCAATTTGTCGGAAGTGATTACCAATTCAGCACAACCCATTGAAATATCAGCAACCAGTTTATTGTCTGAAGTAATCACGGCGGTAGTCACAACATCGGCCCAAGCTCGTCCGTTTGGCAATACGGCAACAAAAGCTTTTCTTGAATGAGTTTGATGTTCCCAGAATCTACGGCTGCTATCGATTGTTTTGGAATCAGATAAATTGATTTGACTCGCAGGATGGATGTCAATGCAGGTGAGGTTAGGATTGGATTCTGCTGCAACGGTCAAATCTTCTGTAAATCCACAGTATTTTTTGAGAATACTTAAGGGTAAATTTTGATTACTGCATTTTGCCCGATCGCTCTCATCGCCTTCTCCTTGTTGTTCCAGAGCATAACCTATATTATCGTAAGCTTCAAACAAATCGGGTTGAATTTGCAGGGCTTGAACTAAATTAGTGATTGCAGGTTCCCACTGCTGTTTGGCCATTAAACTCAAACCCAATCCTTCGTAACACCAACAGGATTTTGGATCGAGATTGATGCCTTTTTCATAAATGGCGATCGCCCTTTCCAATTCCCCTTGATTCCGCAGTGCATCACCCAACTTTTTGTACAGCCAACTATGCTCAGGTTCTAGCTCAATAGCACGATCAAAAGCCACTGCTGCTTCGGACCAATTTTCTTGTGATTCCAGAACTTCCCCCAAACTATTGTACAGCCAACAATCATTGGGGTTTAATTCAATAGCTTTGCGGTAAGCCCCCGCCGCTTCTTCCCAATTTTCCAGTGCAACCAAAGCCCTACCTAATCTCTCGTAGGACCAACAGAAATCGGGATTGAGTTCAACTAACTTGTGGTAAACAACAGCAGCTTCCTCACACTCAGAAAGCTCCATCAGCACATCGCCTAAATTGTTGTAAGTCCAACAAAAATCTGGATTTAACTCAATAGCTTTGCGGTAAGCAGAAGCCGCTTCCTCGTGTTGCTCAATCGCCTGCAAAGTTTCCCCCAAAAAGTGGTAAGCCCAACTAAAATGAGGGTTGAGTGCGATCGCCTGTTGGTAAGCTGCCCTAGCTTCGTCAAACAGTTTTTTACCTTGCAGAGTTTTACCCAACTTTTGGTGAGTTAAGTAGTTACCCGACTTAATTTTAATAGCTGTTTGATAGCGGGCCCTCGCCTCATCCAAATAACCGGAACTCGCCGCAATATCCCCCAACTTTTCCCAACCCAGAGACAACAAAGTTTGCTCTTCGCCCAAAATTTGATTACCCATCTTTTTGACAATCAGTTGATAGCCTTTATGTACAACTTCTAACTGACTTCCAAACATCTCCAAAAAAACATCTATCCCAATTTTAGTATCTTGCTCCGGGCTGTCGGGAAACGTAAACTCGTAATCATCAAAAATCATCAATCCCCCAACTTTCACCAACCTCCAAGATAAAATCGCATCTTGCAGAGCACTGGTAGGTTTGTGACAGCCGTCAATGTAAGCAACATCGTAATATTCCGAAGTCAAATTCACTAACAAATCTTGAGAGTAACCTTCTAATTCAATTACCCGATCTGCTGCTCCCGTTTTAACAATATTGCCCTTAAAATGTTGTTGAAAATACAAATCAATACAAGTAATCTTTGCCGTCGGATGAGTTAAAATATTATCCAGCAGCCAGCAAGCAGACATTCCCTGAAAGCTGCCGATTTCCACCACTTGAAAATCCGCAATTCCCGTAAATTCCTGTAAATGCCGTTGCCAAATAGGAATATTGTGGGTAAACCAATCTTGGGTAAATTGATAATCTTTCGCCGCACACTCAGGCCAACCCCTCAATTCGCTCGCTTTTTGGTGGCAAATAATTGCTTCTTCTAATTCCCCTAATTGCGGTAAAATATTTCCTAAATCGTTGTAAGGCTTAGAATTAGCCGGATCTATTTCTATTTGGTGGCGGTAAGTGGCAATTTGTGCGTATAACTCCTGTTGTTTTGCCCGAACATCATTTAGTTGGGCGACAACTTCCGCAGCATTGGGTTCAATTTGCAGGGCCATGCTATAAAATACGATCGCACCTTCCAACTGCTTCTGTTTTGCTAAACTATTGCCTAAATTTATATAAAATTCCGCTCCATCTAACTCAATTCCCAGCAATTTGTGGTAATTTTTCCCGCTTGCAAGTACCTCAATAGATTGACAATAAGTTGCGATTGTGCTGTCTAAACCCGATTCGCTCCGCTTCCGCAAAACATATCCCAACCGCTGATTAATTCCCGTCAAATTCGGCTCCATCTGAACCGCGTGCAGGAAAGCAGCCACAGCTTCATCCCAGGATTGTTCGCAGGTGAAGGCTATTCCCAAATTGACATAAAACCAAGGAATATTTGGATTTATTTCAATAGCTTTGCGGTAGCAACTAATAGCTTCGGGCCACAGTTGTTTTTGAGCCAAAGCGTCCCCTAAGCAATTGTATGCCCAGTAAGAATTATCATTGATTTCCAGAGTCTGACGGTAACATTTAATGGCTGCATCAAAATCCTGTTTTTGCGCGAAAACATTACCTAAACCCACGTAAGCACGAGCGTATTTGGGATTGAGTTCGAGGCTTTTGTTGTAACAGGCGATCGCCCGATCGAATTCTCCTCGCTCCGCCCAAGTTTTACCCAAACTGTGGTAAGATTCAAACGAATTTGGATTGATGGCAAGGGCTTGTCGGTAATTGGCGATCGCCTCATCCCACCGCTTCTGGCCAACCAGCATTTCTCCTAGATTGTGATAAGCGATTGCCAGCTTCGGGTTTAACTTAATTGCCCGCGAATAACACTCAATAGCACGATCGAACTTTCCCAATTCAACCAAACTATTTCCCAGAGTGACGTTTTCCTCAGCAGTTGCCCAATTCGGCTCGATATTAAAAGCTTGATACCAACAGTCTGCCGCCTCTTCTCGCTTCTCTAACTGCGTCCAAATTCTCGCCAACTGCCGATAAACAGCAGCAAAATTCGGCGCTAGCGAAATTGCTTTTTCACAATTTACGATCGCCTTTTCCCACTGTTTCCCCTGAGAATACAAAATACCGAGATTAGCATAAACTTCCGGCAAATTTGGATTGCGATCGATTGCCGATTCATACCACTGCTTAGCTTGCTCGATTTCCCCTCGCACCTGCATCACCTTTCCCAGCGTCTGGCAAGCTGTCGCCAAATTCGGTTCAATTTTCAACGCTGACTCGCAAGCAGCAACTGCCTCATTCAACTTTCCTTCGGCTAAATAAACTTCTGCTTGCCGACTCAAATCAACCGCTGCCTTTTCCATCTTCTCAATCGAGGGCATAATTAAACTTGCTCCAGACACCAACTAACCCAAACCCACCACTTCAACCATCCTTTTCAGCGAACTCAAGTTCACTAAAATATCCTCAGTCAGCGAATTCTGATACATCAACTGTCTAATAGGATAGCATTCAAAAGCCTCCCCCGCTAAAAAGTAATGTTTCAACTGCAAATATTGACTGATTCCCCAGTAATAATGGCTGATATAGTGAGGCGACACTAACTCAATTACTTTAGTTCCCTGGCGACTAAAAATCGTATTTGTCAAGCCGCTGCCGTGGGCTGCCACTATCACCTCAGCGTGGTAAAAATGAGCAATTTGCTCTGCCAAAGACATCGACTCAGGTAAAATAGAAACAAAGCCAAATTTCTCCAAAACCTCAACCACATCTTCCTCGTTCAAAACTCGTCGATATCTTGCTTTGCTGCGGCTGATATAAATGCGTTTTGGATAGCTCGAACTAGGTATAATTCCCTTGAGAAACTCGCGCCTCAAAAAATCCATCGCCCACCCAGAAGGCCAGCCCAAATATCCCGGAAAAGACGGCACAATTAACTCTGTTGCTTGTATGTGAGGCAAGCAATCGCTCTCCAATACTTTTTCTTCGGGAATGCCCAGAATTCTCAGACTTTCCCGCTGAAATTGGTGCTGACAACTATTCACCAAAAACCAATCAATTTCCGCCAAATCCCTACCGCTGTGCCGCAGCAATTCTATCCTCGGCAAAACGTCAACCATCCAGTGAAAATAGACATTTCCCGACAAACCAGAAAGCACCGCCACTCTGCCGTCAATTTGCTTGAGAGGCGGGAATAATTCTAAATTAAAAACGCTGTGTTTTCTAATATCATGCTTTTCGCATCCAGGTAAAAACCCCGGATAATCTCTCGACACATCACCCAACAAATAATTGTCAGGAGTAATTACAGCGATCGCCTTGCAAATCAGCCAATAATTTTCCTGCGGAACACTCCAAACTCGACCGTTGGGAATTGCCGCCACAAAAGTCTTGGGCGACTCCACAGGTATCGGTTGCGAGTTGGACAAACGGCAAACTCCCCAACCCAAATGCACCGGATCGAACCACTTAGAAAGTCGCTGCAAACACAGCCCGCAAGTTAACCCGGTACACTCGGAATTTGCCAATTTGGAATTGGCGAGCGCAAATTGGGAATTCGGAATATTTTCTGCACTTGCTTCTGGTGCCGATTTCCAAAATATTTCCACATAATTGTCAACATTTAACTTAGCATTAACCAGCCAATCCCAACTCGATAAATAAATACCGTGAGGAGGTTTTAGAGAATTGTGAGCAGGCGAAATAAAACTCTCTTTTTTCCACTGTTTCTGCTCCCCATATCCGTGCAATTGCAGCTCTAAAACCTTTTGATAATAATCGATCGCCCGTTCCCAGCGCCCCTGTTTTTCGAGCAGTTTTGCCAACTCAAAATAAACCTGCGGTAAAGTCGGTTGAATCTTCAAAGCCATGTGGTAAACTGCAATTGCTGCACTAAACCGCTGTTGCTGGGCTAAGGAATTTCCCACCCGCCAGTAAAGCTCTGCATTTTTGGGCTGAATTTGCAAAGCTTTTTGATAATAAACGGCTGCCGATTCGTTTCCGCCGTACTCTGTTAAAGCATTTCCCAAATGCAAGTAAATTTCGGCTAAATTATCGCAAATTTCAGCAATTGGTAATTGGGAATTGGGCATTGGTAATTGGGCATTGGGCATTGGGCATTGGGCATTGGGAATAGTTTCTTTTTCTTCCTTCTTCCCTCTTCTTTCTTCCTTCTTCCTTCCAGTTAGTGCTGTGAGAAATCGATCGCACGCAGCGATCGCCCTTGACAATTCATCATCTTCTACCGCCGCCACTCGGCGCCTGTCTCCTAAGCTGCAGTAAGCCTCAACAAAATCAGGCTTCAGAGCTATTGCCCTCTCAAAATAAGGCATGGCTTCAGCAATTTTGCCCAAAACCATCAAAGAAAACCCGGCGTCTGTATAGCCCGAAATATAGTCGGAATTTATCTCGATCGCGCGATCGAAACAAGCAAGAGCCGCCGAATGTTCCCCCTGTAATTGCCACGCTTTCCCTAGATTGTAGTGAGCCAAAACCATGTCCGGCTCCAACTCAATAGCTGTGAGGTAAGATGCGATCGCCCTTTCCGGACTTTTGTCCAGCAAGGCTTGACCCAAATTATTGTGCAGCGTCGCCCAATCCGGCTTAATCTCCATCGCCCGCTGGTAAACCTCGATCGCCTCAGCAGCTCGATCGTCCTTAAGCAAAATCACACCCAGATTGCTGTAAGCTTCCACGTAATCCGGCTTCAGAGCGATAGCCTGTCGGTAGGTATCCATTGCCGCTTCGAGCTGACTATTTTCATCTAAAACCACAGCCAGATTGTATAAAGCATCGAGATAATCCGGTTTTTGGGCGATCGCATTTCGGTAACAGTTGATCGCCCCCAACAAATTACCCTGCTTGTGAAGAACATTTCCCAAGTTATAATGAACTTCCCCCCAATCTGGTTTCAAATCCAGAGCTTGTCGGTAGTGAAAAACCGCTTCATCCAGCCACGCATAGTCGCTATAAAGTTGACCCAAATAAGCATGAGCCAGAAAAAACTGTGGCGAAATCTCCAAAGCTTGCACAAAAGCGTCTCTTGCGGCCGTCGGATCGCCTTGAGCTTCGAGAATTTCGCCTAAAGTCGTGTAAGCCGAGGGCGAAAACGGTTGAAGTTCGATCGCCTTTTTGCAAAACTCGATCGCCTCAGTTAACTTCCCCCGGTTCAAATAAATTTGGGCTTGCCGGATATATTCTTCAGTGCTCATTGCTAGCCAGCAGTTGCGGTTTCTTTACCGCTTCAGTAAAACCTAGAAATTCTAATTTAAAAACTTTGTATTTATATTTTGCCCCATCGGGCGATCGATTAATTTTATCAATAACTGTCGATCGATTTTTTTTACGGCCCCTGCTGTAGTTCCTGCATTGAATATTTCAACCTCACCCCGCTTGTAGCAGAGTGAGGTTGAAATCCTTTAAAACTACCGGCTTTGTGAGAACAGCCCCGAATCTTATCCGGTGCCGCCCCACAACAGCCAGTTGTTTTAGAACAACTCGAAGTTGTTCGAGGTAATTGTCAGGCCAGGCTGCAACTGAGCCACAGTTAGAACTCCGCTGGTGCCGTTGAAGAACAACTTACCGCTTGTTGGGTCGTAGACCAACTTGTTGCTCGTGGCTGTTCCTGGAGTAGCTTCGTTGAAATTAGAAACGACGACAAACTCGCTTGCCTCGAAGCTGCTACCCAAACCAGAGAACACACCACCCTGCTTCAAGCGGATCTTATCTTCGCCTGGGGTAAAGTCAGTGATCGTGTCTACGGGATAATCGCCACCGCTGGAGAAGAAGTAGAACGTATCGCTGCCAGCACCGCCGGTCAGGACATCAGCGCCTCTGTCGCCAGAGATAAAGTCATTGCCCGATCCGCCATTGACAGTATCGTTTTCTTTACCGCCGAACAGGCTGTCGTTGCCGTCGTCGCCGCTGACAATATCGTTGCCTCGGCCACCAAAGACTGTATCGTTGCCACCGCCACCGAGTACGGTGTCGTTGCCGTTGTCGCCAGAAACCAAGTCATTGCCATCACCGCCGTCTACGAGGTCATCCCCTTTACCAGCAAAGATCCGGTCGTCGCCGCTGCCACCAGCTACAACATCGGCGCCGCTGCCTGAAAAGATATTATCGTTGCCGCCGCCGCCGCCGATACTGTCATTTCCGCCTCCGGAAATAATCAGGTCGTCGCCACCGCCACCGGCGACCACATCTGCGCCCGCAAAAGTCAGGATGATATCGCTGCCTTCGCTGCCGTTCAACCTGTTGGCGCCGGCGATGCCGATAACTGTTGAGCCAGTGCCACCACTACCACCTGGTAGTGAACTTGCTGGCTGTGTTGGATTAGTTACCTGTGTCATTTACACTCCTCCTAAAAGATCAATCATTTTTCTACAATACACTTTTCCCTCCAAAGGGATTCAATAAATGAAACCGGACATCGGTTGAGACCCTAATTGACCCGGCTGCTATAAGCTGTCATGTAATTTAATTTGTCAGCAGCGAGCCTCGGAGCGCGAGTTGAATCCTGTATTCGTTGAGCAGCAAATCTCGGTTGTTTCCTGCTTTTGACTCTCGACTCCACCACTGCCTCCTCTAACACGAAAATATTCCACTTAAACGTTTGCGAGTTTACCATAATGACCGTCGATATGGCTAGTCATTATTAAAACAATACCCGGAAGATACACAGAGACCATTTTTAATCGGAGTATGCTCTCAAGATTGAGAAGTTGCACCGGGTCCTTGGCACTGTCGATCGCCGGAGAGTTCGATCGCCCGCAATGGGGCTGGAACTGAGCGGCGATTTCTTTTAAGTACACTGTAGTTGACCAGACTTTTGATTTTCGCCAATAGTTCCCCAGAAATCAAAATTTTTTAACTGGCTTTGAAAGCAAGCCCGCGCACGCTGGAGGCCGTATTTAATCAAAAGTGCGTCCCAACCCAGTCCCCGACGGACTTTTGAGCCTCATCACCTTGATGTTTCCAGCCCAATCCCTCACGCTCAACGCAGGATTAGGGCTAAAAAACCCAGTTTTTCAACCCTAATCCGTCATTTCAACCATGAGCCGCATCCATCCGGACAACAGACAATGCAGCGATCGTCTTTTGGTGAAGTTGGAATGAACGGTGAGCTGGTAGATTTGTGACGGTACTGTCACTAGATTTTAGATTTTAGATTTAGTCCACAGATGAATCGCAGTTATCGGTTGGCGCAATTGTAGTGATGGATAATTTACCTATTCATAATGCTGAAGCCGTCATTTTTTTGATGGTATCTATCCTCGGCTCCCAAGTAAAGTTATTACCTCCATACTCGCCGGATTTATCTCCCATCGAGTTGTAGTGGGCAAAAATCAAAGCGATTTTCCGTTCTGAAGCATATCCACCTTCAAATCTTCTTGATGAAGCGATTACTAAAGCTATTAATGCTCTTACTGATGAAAATGCTTGACGATCCTTTCATCACTCTGGTCTCTTTTGAGAACCAATTAATATAGTTAATTTTTGTGGTACATTCGATGGCTAATACCTGTGATTGAAAATATTAAGTTTTTAGCAAAGAGTTTTTTACTAATTGTGGTTAAATTCGAGCTGAGCATTAACGAGCAGCAAAATTCCAGAAATTTGGTTCGGCATTCATTCAGAGAAAATCTCTACAATTTATTCCTAGCGGTGTGCTTCTAGTTGCGCTGGTGAGGCGTTGGAATTACTATGGCTGTCGTACTTGTAGATGTGAGCGTCACTCTCGAAAATATAATTGATGGAAGTAGCTGCATAGTAGGTCAGCGCTAGCAGCGACAATAGATTAAGAACTCTATAAATTGGTTTCTCAGATACTTCGTTCATTTTGACTCCTACTTTCTATGCAAATAACGAATTTGGATACCGTGACGGCACTTTTTTTTAGAAGTTCCCAAACATCTCGTACCTCTAAAAACTTAGCTGGCTCCCGTTATACACTCCTGATGCCCGATCGCCAAAAATAAGTCGTACTTGAGATTTGAAAGAGTTTTTGTTGCCTATTTCATATTGCAGTCTCTGCCTTGAATTGTCTATCTAACTGCGGTAAGAGTTAGGCATTTTGGACGCAAACGAACTCTACAATTTCCTGTTTAGAACTACTAAGATTTGAATAAAGGGAGCTCGAAAAGCTTAAATGGCAAAGAGCCTAGCTGTTTTTCCACGCCTGGCCAGGATTTTCCCACTTTCGATGAATTGTACGCAGCGGCCAGAAGTAATGAAAATTCTTAAGTTGGTCAGCGGCAGGCGAAAATATGTCTGAAGTTATATTTTTGCAAACAACAGGCCATGTTACATTACATATTAATTTTGAGCTTGGTTGAGGTGGCAGATAATTTTTGACTAAAAAAATATTGTGGTCGCTGTCCGACAATTTCGGTCTGACAGTTTTGCCTGAACAATTTTGACTGAGCCGCACCATTAATTCACAAGGTCACCGAAGAAAATTAGGTATCACTCGATTGGATACTTCTGCGTGAGACGTTCGGCGAGCCCTGAGTAAATCTCGCTCAGTTGAACGATTTGAGATTTGAGATTTATTCAACAGAGGAATCGGAGAGCTTGAAGAAAAGCCGAAAATTAAGGGCTGCTGCCGACTGCTGTAGGAAACTTGTATCCGTTTTTGGGCGGGATCAAAAAGCAGAAGGCAGAATTTGATAGCGGTAAAAAAATACTGTTTTAGGATTCAGAATTTTTATTGGATTCTACCTTCTAGCTGCATTTTTTTTACAATTAAAAAAGATAAATTACTCGCTGCCAGGAGCGATGGACGCAGAATAATTTAGGACGAGATAAGGGACTTTGTTGAAGCTAGTTACTTCCACAATTTATTAGAATTCTTGCTCGCATTGAGCTGTTTTTACCACAGACTTTTTGCTGGTAATTTGCAAAAGGGATAGGGGCAGAACAACAGGCCAAAACAGAGGCCCCATTATTAAGGCTATCCAAGATATCACGTCTTTTTTAGATGTGGCTGTATCATTCCAAAAACTTTTGAACCAAACAAGAAAAACGATTAAGGCAATCGAAAAGTAGCTAATCATTATCATTTTTTTACCGGCCTGTCTATAGATGGGATAGAAGTATTTATAATTATTATATCTCAGGGTGTGGCTCGCCGATCGCAACTTTATGCCCTGAGCTGCAAGCTGCAAGTGTCTAAAACCCAAAGTTTCACAGCTATCCAAGTCCAGAGCCTGCGATGTAGAGCGGACTTACTCCCGCTGCGCGGCGGTATTGGGTTCTTAAAGCCTTGCGTTCAGAGCTTTTCGAGGTTTTGTCAAACCTTGAGGATACCACCCAAATTATAGCTTATGCGATCGAGATCTGTGGTTTTATGTGATTTAAATCACTTATAGTGGCCGACTTTGGTCACAAATCGAGCCGAGAACGATCACACAGCTTAGCCGACTGCAATCACCCTACTCTTTTCTCAAATGCTCGATATTATAATAGTCGAGTTCAACGAGATTTCATGCAAGCTCTGACTTTAAAATCTGATCGGGCGATCGCTGAACTGTTCTATCAAGTCACCCATTCAGGCAATCTGACTCGCACTCAAAGCCACGGATTGCGGGAACTCTGCCAAAGCGCTCTCAGCGAAGACGCCAGAGATGCAGTCAACCGCCTGCTGCACGCCATCCGCCGCGGATGGGTCAGGATTTCCGATTAGTCTCCTCACACAAGAAGTTGAGATTAGTATTTCTCCTTTCTCTCCTGTCAAGCTTTGCCAACAATAAGATTTTCGTGAGTAGGTCGCTCCATTAACCCTCTCCCAAAAAAATTGTACTGCGATCAAAAAGCTCGACCCGGTTTCTTGAAGAAGCCGGGATTTTTGATTTGAAGCAGCCAGTCGATTTGAGATTTGAGATTTGAGATTTGAGATTGACTTCACAGATGAATGTGGGAGCTTGAACTAGAGCTTAAAATTGGGGGCGGATGGCCCCTCCTGTCGGAAACTTGTATCGGTTTTTGGGCGGGTTATTAAGTATATCCACGGAACAAAGACCACACCAAGAAACTAGGTAAATCTAGGTAAAAGCGGGTTTATAAACACCGTCAAAGTTTTACGTTGAATTAAGCCAAGCGATTTAGCTAGCAGTCATTAGTAATCTATTAATAGATAAATATTAACAAATTTGTCACAGTCTCTTGACAAAAAGTAGAGATTTCGGAGTTGCCAAAAGCGAGGAATCGGGACAGAGTTGGTGTTTCAAGTAGCAGGGCTATCGAGGACATATCCAATTCCCTAGTCCGGCTGACACAAATCACTCATCAAGAGCCAATGGATCACATTTACTCCCGTAGTTGAATCACATAAAAATTGGGAAAATCAGTCAATACTGTCAAGAGTCAGTAAAAAAAAAACACACATGATGACCACCCAAACGCTTTTACCTCAATTTACTATTGCAGAGCTAGTCTTTCAGGTATATCACTCCGGTCTGCTGACTCCCACTCACCGACAACAGCTCAAGACAGCCCTGTTAAATGACTGTCTTACCGAAGAAGATCAAACAGCCATCAACCGCTTGCTCCACGCCGTTCGCCGTGGCTGGCTGAAAGTTGTAGATTAAAGTCGGTTCTAAATTTTTTGCCACTACTCTTTAAATGCACTGTCACTTAAAGGCAGAATTAAATCCCCTTAAAAAAATCAGGCATTAGCCTAAATGTAGGGTGCGCCACAGGCACCCTGCGGTTTTAACTTCTATTTTCTCAGCTTATTTAGTCAGAGATTGTGCCGTCAGGCATCATGGCCTCTCTCAGATTCGCTTCATCCAAATTTGTCCCGCGCAAAGAAGCTTGATGCAAGTTTGCTCCCCGGAGATTTGCTCCCTTAAGGGAAACTCCGCTCAAATCTGCTTTATGGAGATTTGCACAGCTCAAGTTAGCTCCGCTCAAATCGGCTCCCTTCAAATCAGCTTTTTCCAGATTTGCTTCCGTCAAATTAGCCCAACTCAAATTTGCTTGAGTTAGGTTAGCACGGCTGAGGTCAGCTTGTGTTAAGTTCGCATCCGTTAAATTTGCTTTGCTCAGGTTGATTCCGCAAAGCTTTACTTGTGTCAAGTTTGCACCTTGCAAGTTAGCGTTAACTGCATAAACTTGAATCAAAATTGCCCCCTGAAGGTTTGCATCTCTCATGTCTGCACCCCTGAGACTCGCCCCCGTTAAATCGGCCCCGCTGAAGACGACACTCCGCAAGATGGCTCCGCTCAAGTTCGCTCCCACCGCCTCGCATTCGCCAAAATTAGCGGACATGAGGTTGCCTTGGGAGAGGTTGGCTTGGCTGATATCTGCTTGATACAGATTGGCTCTGTAGAGGGTGAGACCGATCGAATTTGCACCTTTTAAATTAGCGTGACTCAGGTCAATATCGCGCAAATTTGTCCTTGACATATGGGCACCGCTCAGGTCTACTTTGTGAAAAACCCGTTCTCCGCCTGCATACCGTCTGAGAAGTTCATCTGCATCCATGTCATTTTCCCCAAAATAATTAATAATACCTTTGATATTTCAATAATATTAGGAATGAGTGACCTTTACGTTTCTTGGCCTGAGTACCATCGGAAAATTGAGGATTTGGCTGTAAAACTTGAGGAATCTCACTGGAAATTCGATCGAATTGTCTGTCTGGCCAGGGGAGGGCTGCGGGTTGGAGATACTCTGTCACGGATTTTCGACAAACCTCTGGCGATTTTAGCGGCCTCGTCCTATGGTGGGGCAGAGGGAAATGTCCGGGGTGCGATCGAGTTTGCCCGCGATTTGACAATGGTGGGCGATAATTTGGGCAGCCGCATTCTCCTGATTGACGATTTGGTGGATTCGGGAATTAGTTTAGAGCAAGGTATCGCTTGGCTCAAGAGTCGCTACGGCGAGGATATTCAGGAAATTCGGACTGCTGTGCTTTGGTACAAAGCTTGTTCTGTGGCAAAGCCGGATTATTATGTAGATTATTTGGCTGACAATCCTTGGATTCACCAACCGTTTGAAATGTACGAAAAAATGAGTGCGGCTGATTTGGTGGCGAAAGTTGGGAGTTAGTCAATAAAAGACTAAAATCAGGTCAATTTTTTATACAATTTTGCCGATATCTTGCACTTTTTGGCATAGTCCGCCATGGGTTAAAAACCCCTGTCTCATAGCTAAAGTCCTCTGAAAGAGGACTGGATATTTATCAAGGTTGGGCAGTCGGTTTCAACCGACTTTAGCTATGAGACGGGGAATTAATTCCTCGGCGGGCTTGTGGCTAAGTGCAAGTCTGCTGATACAATTAGCGAATCGAAAGAATACGATCGCCCAATTCCATACTATCTGCCAAAACTTCCTGCCGCGCCCACCTATCCGCGGCCAAAATATCGTCTAAACCAGGACTTTCACAGTTATCGGTTTGATGTTTGTCGCACGCCTTCTCAATCAGCTTCGGAATATCTAAAAACTGAATCTTCTCCTGCAAAAATAGCGCTACTGCCTGTTCGTTTGCCGCATTCAGCACCGCCGGCATCGAACCGCCCGCACGTCCAGCCGCATAAGCCAACTGCATACAAGGATACTTTTCGTGGTCTGGTTCTCGGAAAGTCAAATCCCCAGCTTTTACCAAATCCAGCCGTTCCCAATCTGTATGAATTCGCTCCGGCCAAGACAAAGCGTAAAGCAGCGGCAAGCGCATATCCGGCCATCCCAATTGCGCCAAAACTGAGGTATCTTGCAGCTCAATTAACGAGTGAATTATGCTCTGGGGATGAATGACAATATCAATGTCGTCATAATCCATTCCGAATAAGTAATGAGCCTCAATGACTTCTAATCCTTTATTCATCAAAGTAGCAGAATCGATCGTGATTTTCTGCCCCATAGACCAATTCGGATGTTTCAAGGCATCGGCTACTGTTACTGCGGCTAATTTGTCGATCGGCAAATCTCGAAAAGAACCGCCCGAAGCAGTGAGAATAATTCGCCGCAACCCGCCAACCATAACACCTTGCAGGCATTGAAAAATTGCTGAATGTTCCGAGTCAGCAGGCAATATTTTAACACCGTATTTTTCGATTAAGGGGTTGACAACGGGGCCCCCTGCGATTAATGTTTCTTTATTTGCTAAGGCGATATCTTTGCCTGCTTTGATAGCCGCAATTGTTGGCAGCAAACCGGCACAGCCAACTATGCCCGTGACGACGGCTTGAGCGTCACCGTATTGGGCAACTTCGACAACGCCTGACTCGCCAGCAAGTAAAATAGGTTGAGGGTCGAGATCTGCGATCGCCTCCTTCAATTCCAGTAATTTATCTTCGTCGCAAATCGCGACAATTTCCGGTCGAAATTCGCGAATTTGCTGGGCCAGCAACGTTACATTTCGTCCCGCGGTTAACCCGACAATCCGAAATTGATCGGGGTATTGAGCTACAATATCCAGAGTCTGAGTGCCGATGGAGCCTGTGGAACCGAGAAGAGTTATTGCTTTCACAATTTTTTAATGTTTTGTGGATTATTCTAATATTACGATTGCGGGGATAAAAATTAGTGGTTAACTATTGCGTGGAAAGCACATTCGATGGAATCATATTTTGAGTGACCACCTAGTGCCAGATTTCATGCAGAATAGGGAAAATTTTGCTGATGACCGTGAGGACATCAGTGTCTCGATCGCCGAAAATATAGAGGAAGGTCGATCGCAGCTACCGTCGAGTTTGGTTTGGGCGATCGCTACTGCTGCGACAATTTTCTTTTTGTGTAGCAGTTTACGGCACGCTTTATTCCAATCAACTGCTTTCGATTTGGGAATTTTTGACCAAGCAATTTACTTGATCAGCCAAAACCAAACGCCTTTTTCTTCTTTAATGAGGATGCATATTTTGGGCGATCACGCAGCGGTAATCTATTATCCGCTAGCTTGGCTGTACAAAATTTACCCGGATGTGCATTGGCTGCTGTTGGTACAAGCAGTTGCATTATCCCTGGGGGCTTGGCCTACGTGGAGTTTAGCGCGTTTGGCAGGTTTAAATCAAGAACAATCGCGTGCGATCGCATTGATTTATTTGCTCTATCCGGTGGTATTTAACATCAATTTATTTGATTTTCACCCGGAAGTAATCGCTTTACCCGCACTTTTGGCAGCAATTTTGGCAGCGCGTTTAAATAAAATTGTGTGGTTTTGTACCGCTATTGTGTTAGTTCTCAGTTGCAAGGCGGTTTTGTCCCTAACCGTTGTTGCTATGGGTTTCTGGCTGTTTTTTTGCGAAAAAAAGCAACGGTACGGGGCGATCGCACTTTTGCTAGGTGCAGCTTGGTTTTTGATAGCTTCCCAGAAAATCATCCCCTTCTTTAGCGGTAGCGAAGTCGCTGGAGTCGCGCGCTACAGCTATTTAGGCAAATCCGTAGTAGAAATTATCATCAATCTCATATTAAAACCACAGTTAGTATTAGGAAAAATCTTTTCATTCGATACATTCAAATATTTATTTCTCCTCACCTTACCTGTGATTTGGCTGCTATTGCCATTTTCCGGCAAACTACGCCTAAAATATTTAACCGCCCTAATTCCTGCCATCCCTACCCTGCTGATAAATATCCTCTCTGACTTGTCATTTCAACGCAGCTTAGCCTATCAGTATTCAGTCCCTGTAATTCCATTTTTATTTTTAGCAGTAATCGCGAAGGAAGAAACAAGGAACAGGGAAGAAATAAAAGGCAACCAGGAAGAGGATAAAGCAAATAAGCAACATTTTTTAACATGGGTCAATCTGCCACAATTTAAAAACTTCCGAATTTCTCAACTTTGGCAGGGAATTCAACTGCCGAGAATCATGATAATTTGGTCATTACTAATTTTCCTATGTGTGGGCGAATATAAAGATTTTTATCTGTACATAAATCGACTGGATACCTGGCAAGCTACACGCGAAGCAGTCGCACAAGTTCAACCGCAAAGCAGTATTTTAACAGATAATAGACTTGCCCCTCACTTTACCCACCGCCCCATAGTAAAATTGCTGTCACAAATTTCGCCCCAAACAAATTTAGCTGAATTTCAATACATATTATTAAATCTGCGCCATCCCTGGCCTGATACTGAAAAACTTGGTGCTACGTTAGCAAATAAACTTAAAACTTCTCCCGATTTTAAATTAACTTATCAAAAAAACGAAGTCCTGCTATTTAAACGAAGGGCTGATTAAACCAATAAAATGCTAACTTTCAAATCCCTAAAATCTCATCCAGTATTTTTAATGATTGTCGTGACAACGATAGTCTTATTTGCCGCCAGCAGCGCGCGGCACGCTTTGTTTCAGTCAACTGCATTCGACTTAGCAATTTTCGACCAAGCAATTTATTTAATCTCCCAAAATCAAACGCCATTTTCCTCTTTAATGGCAATAAATATTTGGGGGGATCACGCTGCTTTTATTTTCTATCCCCTAGCTTTACTTTACAAAATATATCCAGATGTTCACTGGCTTTTTTTAGTGCAAGCTGTTGCCATAGCTTTAGGCGCTTGGCCGAGTTGGAGTTTGGCACGTCAAGCCGGATTAAATAATAGCATATCTTGGGCGCTCGCCTGTACTTACCTCCTCTATCCATTAGTATTTAATGTCAATCTCTTCGACTTCCACCCAGAAGTCATTGCTTTACCAGCACTGCTAGCAGCAATCTTAGCCGCGAGGCTCAATCAAACCTTGTGGTTTTGTGCTGCTATTGTATTAGTTTTGAGCTGCAAAGCCGTCCTATCTTTAACTGTGGCTGCGATGGGTTTGTGGCTGTTGTGTTTTGACAAAAAACGTAATTGTGGGTTCATAGCTCTCTTTCTAGGCGCGGGTTGGTTCCTAGTAGTTACTCAGGCAGTTATACCGTATTTTAATCAGGGAAGAGAACACGCGGCAATTGGGCGATATCAATATTTGGGCAACTCAGTTTTGGAAATTGCTATTAATTTAATAGTGAAACCCAATCTAGTTTTAGGGCGTTTATTTTCTTTAGAAACTTTGGAATATTTAGCCTTATTGCTATTACCAGTAGTTTGGTGGCTGTCCCCGCGCCATCTGTCATCTTTAATTAGTGCTGTGCCGATGTTGGCGATGAATATTCTTTCCGATCGCCCCGCTCAACGGGATTTAGTTCATCAATATTCTGTGCCGATATTGCCGTTTTTGTTGGTTGCCGTAATTTCCAGTTTAGCAGCTAGCAATCAGCAAAAGGGAAAGACAATATTTGATAGATTGCCAATTCCTAATTATCCATTGCCTAGAGTCATTGTAATTTGGTCGTTGATTGCTTTCTTAGCTTTAGCGAAATACGGCTATTTTTGGACTATTTATTTAAATGGGTTCGACACTTTACCAGCTACCAGAGAGGCAATTTCTCTTGTTGAAACCAAAGGCAGTGTTTTAACAAATGTTCAGATTGCTCCGCATTTAGCGCACCGCCCTGTAGTAAGATTAACTCAGGCTAACGCGCCGCCTGCAAATCTCGCAGAATTTGATTATGTATTGCTGAACCTCAGATATCCTGGCTGGATGAGCGATCGAGCTTTTGTGGAAAACCTCATAACTCAACTAAAAAACAACCCTCAATTTCAACTAAAATATCAGCGAGACGACATATACCTATTTACTAAGAGTCATTAGTCAGCAGTCATCAGTCAGTAGTCATTAGTCAACAGTCAACTGTCAACAGTCAACAAATTCCCGCTAATCCTCCACTTTCAAAGCCCTTCTTGCCAACTTCACGTAAGTTTTCACAGTTTCATAAGGCATTTCCAAATCAGCAGCAATATCAAACAAAGATTCCCCCAATTCCCGGCGCCCCAAAATCGTCGCCCAAGTTTCCGCAATTTCAGCAGCGCGACTTCCCCCTTTACGCTTTCTGTGCGCCATAAACTTCTGTGTCAATTCATCTATTCGCGCGGCCAATACGCTTTGTATCGACACTTCAGGTAGCGCTTCCGTCAACCATTGCGATCGCGTTTGTCCCAATCCAAAAGTTGTTTTGTGGCCAGTGCCGCAGTAAGGCGCTAACCGCCCCAAAGCATAAAATAATTGTACAAAATCAGGACGATTGTGAGCGGATGGCCCTAGCCCAAATTCCACAGCCCCAGTGAACCCAGTTACCATGCCTTTTTTGCCCGCCGCTACCTTTTGCGACTCCAAGTTGTGGCGGCTAATAATTGCATTTTCATCAATCCAATTCAAAAATTCTGTTTGGTCAAATTTTACCCCCGAAAAATTATTCCAGTTACGCAAATAGCTGTGAAAAACATTTTCGGGAACTGGCAGAGGGAAGTGATGGCCTTTGCTACGAAAGCTTGTAGGAGTCACAAAACTAAGTTTGATGGTTGGGAAAAATGGGGGTTCTGCTGTTAATAATTGCTCATAAGTTGTGGGTGCAAAAGCAATATCCCAAGAGCGAATTAGCAGCGGAGCATTTCGCAAATCTATCTCTTTGGGCAAATTTTGCAGCCACTGACTCAGCCACTGCACTACGGGCTTTGAAAGTCCTGTTACGTACCAGCGATAAATGCGATCGCCCAAAAGCTGAAATTCTTTGCCACCAGGGAGCAAATCACCTTCCAATCCCGAAATAGTAAAGGCTTTTTCGGACTGTTCATCGTGCAAAAGTTGCGATAAATCCGCGTCAGTTTGCTGTACTTGACCTAAAAACCAAGCGTGCAAACCTATAGCATACTGCGCGTACAGATAGCTAGCAGTGCGGGGAGTCAATTCAAACACTAATCCGACTAACTCAGTGTCAGCCGGCCAAATCAGCCCAGAAGGAGGAGATTTTTTGCTGTGGGTGCGGTTCGGGGAAGTTGCCATCAGATGCCGTGCCTATAGCCGTCACAGAAAGAGCGCCGTGCTATCTTATCCGATTTTAATCCCCTTTGGGGGATGATAGTTGAGGGCGATCGATCGCCCAAATCTTTTGGCCGCTCCAAAAACCAGGTCTGCCGCAAGTTTGCCGCACCCTCCGGGATAGACAAAAACCACTAAAAAACCAACAACCTAAAACTCAATCTTTGTCAAGGTTTTCTTCCTTGTAACTAAACAGAAATATACCAGTGTTTAAAATCACATTCTGCGCTACAATTGTCAAAAGCTCGTAGCATCCTCAACTCCGATCCTAAACTATGAACACAACAGAAAAATCTAAACTCTCCAACGAAAAAACTTTGGAGGCGATGAAGAATTTCTCCGAAACCTACGCCAAGCGCACGGGAACTTACTTTTGTTCTGAACCTTCCGTCACTGCTGTCGTGATAGAAGGACTAGCAAAACACAAGGATGAACTAGGCGCTCCCTTATGCCCTTGTCGCCATTACGAAGATAAAGAAGCCGAAGTAAAAGCAGCCTACTGGAACTGTCCCTGCATTCCCATGCGCGAGCGCAAAGAGTGTCACTGTATGTTATTTTTGACGCCAGATAACGATTTCGCTGGAACTAATCAGGAAATTGGAATGGATCAAATTCAAGCTGTGAGAGATACTATGTAATCGGTTAAGTAGGCGGTCGTGAAATGGCAGTAGTTTTGAAAATAAGTCGGAATTTTTCCTGTTTTTAAGACTTAGCTATTAAAAAACAATCGATCGCCGCCTACTCAAACACACATCCGCCATCGAAAATACCCAATCTCCAATCGAATGACAGAGGAAATGCCGAGCGAGTTTTGGCAAGGTATCGAACAGTTTAATAGTCAAGACTTTTATGCTTGTCACGACACACTAGAGGCTTTGTGGATGGAAGCTGGCGACCCAGAAAAAAGATTTTATCAGGGAATATTACAAATTGCCGTCGCGCTTTATCACTTAGGAAATCACAACTGGCGCGGTGCAGTAATCTTGCTGGGAGAAGGAATAAATCGGCTCAGTTATTATCAGCCTAGTTATGCTGGAATTGCTGTTGAAGACTTGCTCGGACAAAGTGCTAAACTTTTGAGCGCTTTGCAACAAGCTGGCCCGGAAGAAGTAGCTAAATTTCAACAGTTATTCGCAGGTACAGAAATTGCTGGCTTGCAATTGCCGCGAATTATCAAAGTACCAAAAAGTTAAATCAATGTTTGTATTAGGGTTCAGTATACTTGGCCTCTACACAGAGGCGGGCTGGCTGCCCAAGCAGATTAATTGACTGTGGAACGAGTATCTTGCCGGTTTCTGGGTAAGACAGTTGCAGCCACTCAGTAAAATAGCCAATTAAATTCGCTGTTGTCTTGCTACGATAATTGGTTGAGACTATCGGCTCAATCGATCGACCTCACGGGAATCTTTCTGGCCGTTAAGATAAAATATCTAACTGGATATAATCCCCTTCAGCAATTTCACAAATATTGAGGCTCCAAGCTTATGATGCCCTCCGCTAAACTACTCAATTCCAGACTATTCAAAGGATTATCGCTGCTTTTGCCCCTGACTCTGGCAGGCGCGATCGCCTCTCCCACCTACCCGCAAGCCGGGCCACCCCGCACTCTCAGTGTGCGATCGGACATTCAAGAAGCCGACTCCAAAACCGGCATCGTGACAGCCCGCGGCAACGTCCAAATCAACTATCCAGCCCGCCAAATACAAGCAACTGCGGCTCAAGCTCAATATTTCAGCCGCGAGCGCCGGATCATTCTGAGCGGAGATGTTTACGTATTGCAGCAGGGCAACAGCCTGCGCGGCGAAACCATAACATACCTGATCGACGAAGGGCGATTTATTGCCCTCCCAGACAACCCAGGACAGGTAGAATCTGTTTATCTGGTTGCCCCCGAACAAGATGCGGCAGCCCAAAATGCAGTGGGCTCCCCACGTCCAACTACAGCCCCCCGGTAACAGTGGCTCGCAGCAGCGAAATTTCGCCTCAGCCAAAACACACTACTTGGGATAGATGCGAAATTTCGTCTTTATAAAACTCACAAACTTGAAAATGTAAAATTTAAATTAGAGACTCGATCGCACAAAGCCGCAGTCTGAAATTTAGCTTGTAGAGGTTGCCGGGAGCGAAAATGAAAATTGTACTCGAAAATATTCACAAATCCTACGGAAAACGCAATGTAGTTAGTCGCGTCAACCTTTCGGTAGCCCAAGGAGAAATCGTAGGATTGCTCGGCCCCAACGGTGCCGGCAAAACCACAACATTTTACATAGCAACCGGATTAGAAAAACCCAATCAAGGCACCGTTTGGCTAAACGATTTAGACATCACTAAATTGGCGATGCACCAGCGAGCACATTTGGGAATTGGCTATCTCGCTCAAGAAGCAAGCATTTTCCGAAACATGAGCGTGCGGGACAACATTTTGTTAGTTTTAGAACAAACTCAAGTGCCGCGCTGGGAATGGCGCGAGCGAGTCGATTTCCTATTGCAAGAATTTCGCTTAGAAAAAATAGCATCTAGTTTGGGAATTCAAATATCCGGGGGAGAAAGACGGCGGACTGAACTAGCCAGAGCATTAGCTGCAGGGCGAGACGGGCCCATGTTCCTATTTTTAGACGAACCGTTTGCAGGCGTCGATCCAATCGCCGTAGACGAAATTCAAACCATTATTGCTAAACTGCGCGATCGTAAAATCGGCATCCTCATCACCGATCACAACGTCAGAGAAACCCTCGAAATTACCGATCGAGCATACATCATGCGAGACGGCCAAATTTTAGCCTCCGGGGCTGAAGAAGAACTCTACAGCAACCCTTTAGTGCGACAGTATTACTTAGGTGACAACTTCGTGCGATAGTCTTTTGAAGGAATTCCGCATCCGCCATAATTTTAGATTTGAGATGTTAGATTGAGGAGCCAACTGCAAAAATCCCCAAGTATGAAAATAGCAATATCCAATTCTTTGAATCCCATCAACTGGCTGCCGAGAATTTCAGTAATGGACTGGTACATTACCAAAGAATTAATCGGCCCCTTTTTATTTGGCGTCGGACTCTTTACATCCGTCGCCGTCACAGTTGGAGCTTTATTTGAATTAGTCCGCAGAGTAGCAGAATCCGGCCTCCCCTACGGCGCAGCCATAGAAATTTTTCTCCTGCAAATTCCCTACTTCGTAGTATTGGCTTTCCCCATGTCAATGCTGCTAGCAACCTTAATGGCCTACAGCCGAATGTCAAGCGACAGCGAACTCATCGCCCTCCGCAGTTGCGGAGTTAGCGTTTACCGATTGATACTGCCTGCAGTGGTTATGAGTTTAATTGTTGCCGGCTTCACCTTTGGTTTGCAAGAGTTAGTTGTACCCGCCGCTAGCTACAGAGCTACTCTGACTTTAGACAGAGCCCTGAAGCGAGAAAAACCCACATTTCAAGATAGAAATATTATCTACACAGAATTTCGCAAACCAGAAAAAGGCGGCGACGAAATCCTCGCCCGCTTTTTTTATGCAGAACAATTTGACGGCCAGCAAATGAAAGGTTTAACAATTATCGATCGCTCCACCCCAGGCCTCAATCAAATCGTTTCTTCAGAATCCGCTACTTGGAATCCCTCAGAAAATACCTGGGATTTTTTCAACGGAACCGCTTATATAGTAGCTCCTGATGGCTCTTACCGCAATATAGTTAGGTTTCAACACCAGCAATTGCAACTCCCCCGCACGCCCTTAGATTTAGCTGCCAGAGCGCGGGATTTTAAGGAAATGAACATTGCCCAAGCTTTAGAGCGTTTGGATATCCTTAAAAACAGTGGCGACGAACCGCAAATTCGCAAATTAAAGGTGCGAATTCAAGAAAAATATGCTTTTCCTTTCGTGTGCATGGTATTTGGTTTAGTGGGAGCAGCTTTGGGAACTCAACCGCGCCGATCCGGCCGAGGAACGAGTTTTGGTATTAGCGTAGTTGTGATTTTTACTTACTACGTATTTTCTTTCATCACCAGTTCTATGGGCGTGAAAGCTGTTTTGACTCCGATTCTGTCGGCTTGGCTGCCGATCATGTTTGGCTTGGGAATCGGAGGATTGTTGTTGGTGCGGGCCGCCGCTAGGTAAGTTTTACCACTACACTAACATTGGGAATGGCGAATTCGGAACTTGTACTGCAATTCGACTGCCTTCGGCTCCCTTCCCTCCGACTATGCTGAGGAAAACCCAAGTCGAAGCCCAGGAACAGCGTAGCCTAAGTATTGGGAATTGATAATATCGTTTTCATGACCGAACTTCCTTCATTTAAGGATTAGAAAAAGTATTGATTTCGCCACCGCCAATGTAGCGTCCCGGAGCCAGGGAGCGGGGTGTAGCAAAAGTTTGAGGTTGAATGGGCTGCACGCCCTGATTTGTATTTTGGGGAACAACTCCAAAGTTAGGTGGCTCCGGCAAATTAAGCTGACTCGGTGGAGGTGTTTGAAATTGAGAATTAGCTGAATTAGGAGAGAATTGAGGGCTAATTATCTTGCTTCCGCCAATCCCATTCGGAAAGGGAGATGGACCGACATTTGGAAGTAGAGGTGTTGGCGAAGGTATGGTTACTGGAGGTACCACAGGTTGAACTTCAGGTGCGAAGCCGGAGCCAGATAAATTAGTTTGGTAGGGATTTTTCGGCAAAGCCACCGTTGCAGCCCCTGCATTAATTTCGGGAAGGCTGGGTACTCGGGAAGTTAACCCAGCCAATGATTCAGGGACTGTAGGTGTCGGTTGTAAGAATTCTTGAGATTCCTTGCTCACAGTATTTGTCGGAGCCACAAGTGGGGGAAGTGCTGCGGGAACATTCACAGGATTTGCTCCACTTTGAGCTGTAGCGGTTGTTGGGAGTAAATTTGTCGCATTTCCTGCGGCCGGATCGGAAGCCGGTCGATCGAGCAATTTAGCCGAGTCTGCTGTTTTCTCAGCCGAAGCCGCCGTTGCCGAAGTGTTAGCAACGACGTATTTTTTCATAGCTGCTTGCAGCGGACTCAAAGGCAGAGAATTTTCGTTTTGTTTACCTGAATTAGCATCACTCGACGCCTGGGATAAAGTGGCTGTCGCTGTACCCCCAGACTCAGGCTTGATCGTTTTTATCCCGGAAGTTAGTCTCCCACTGCCAGATAAACTCAACGCTGATGTGGCGTTTGAACTTGGCAAGCTGGAATTTTGGGGGTTATTGTTTCCGCCCTCGACAGCAGGATCTGCTAAATTTGGCAAGGATAAAAATCCACTGCTTCCTACCCGCTTGGGGGCTGAAGATGGCTGAGGAGTTTCTAAGTCCCGATCTCGAAGTTCGTCGAATAAACCTTTGCTTTTTACTACTGATGAATTTAACAAGTTTAGTTCAGAAGCAGTAGAGCCATTAAACTGATTGACTAGCACTGGTAAGCTGTCGATTTCAGCCGCAATGGCGGTATCTTCAGCAGATAGCCCTGATAGCGAAGCTGGAGTGTTTAAGGCTGGTTCTTCTTCGCCATCTATGCTCAACCTTTCTGGATTTACCGAGACCTCCCAGATAAATAACCCCCCCGCACACAGCACGGCTAAGGGAGCCCAAACTGCGGGTTGCGTCCAGTGGCGCAACCGCGCTATTAGATAGCGGACAGATGTAGGAAATCGCTTAAAAATTGACATAGTTTTGCTTCCATCCGATCGTGCGGATTTAAAACTATTTTTCCTAGTCTACCATATCAATCTTGATTATTTTTGCTATGCCGGGATAAGTGCGATCGGGAGCATCTCGGTTTGGCTTTTACTGTCGGTGTGCGATCGTCCGGCTCGCTATATTTATAGACTTTGCTGTGCGGGACGGATCGGACTCCCAAAAAACGCTTTTTACTTTCTGCAGAGATGCTCCGAGTACGATCAAACTTTTGATTGAAAGTTGCGAAAGCTCAATGCAACCGATGAAAATCAATAAAGCACTGGTAGAAATATGTCTTGCTTTCCTTAAATCAAGGGGCATAAGATGATAAAATATTATGGGGTGCTGTGCCCGGTCTGCCGGGTCTGTCAGCAGATCGACCTCAAACCAAAATGTCAAGGTAAAATTGGCAATTGCTGAGAATAACACCCAAGGAAAGTGGAGAGGAAATTAATGAAAAAAGTAGTTGAAGTATTAGCAAATCGGGAACAACTAATAGATCGATCGCTGGAGATTGTGCTGTCGAAAATCTCCGAAGCCATAGCCGAACGCGGACTTTGTACGATCGCCGCAGCGGGCGGAAGCACACCGGAACCGCTCTACACAGCGCTCGTAGCCCAAGACCTGCCTTGGGAGAAAATTCACGTTTTCTGGGGCGACGAACGCTACGTTCCCCCAGAACACCCAGACAGCAATCAAAAAATGGCGCGCCTCGCGTGGCTCGATCGAGTGAATATCCCCGCCAGCAACATCCACCCCATGCCCACAGGCGCCGGCGACCCCGCAGCAGACGCGGCGGCGCACCAAACCGAATTGCAGCAGTTCTTCAAAGTATCCGAGGGCGAGTTTCCTGCCTTCGACATCATTTTATTGGGCATAGGAGACGACGCCCACACAGCCTCTCTATTTCCCGGCACAGAAGCCTTGGAAGTCCGCGATGCCCTAGTAACTGTCGGCAACAAAGACGGTCAACCGCGCATTACCTTTACAGTCCCCTTAATCAACCGGGCCCGGTGCGTCATCTTCATGGTCGCAGGAGCCAGCAAACAACCCGCCCTTGCTCAAATTTTTGCCCCCGCAGCCGACGACATGACTTATCCAGCCAGACTCGTTCAACCAGAAGGCGAGCTTTGGTGGCTGCTCGATGCGGCGGCTGGCGAAGCAGTAAAATAGCCGACAGAGCCGCAAGCGTGCCAACACAGTCAGCATTATCACTAACTCCATCTTGCCCATCACAGCTAACGTCACGGCGTCAGCTCAGTTGCTACTATTAGCGAAGCAATATAAGAATTGTGGCTGTTAAAGTTAAAATTTGACCATATACACGAGTATTTTTATGAGGCTGATTTGAAAATCTGGCCGATAGCAAGGAGAAATCGATGATTGTCTGTCCCAATTGCAATCACCAGAACCCCGACGGGGCCAGCCAGTGTGAGGCTTGCTACACGCCTTTACCTGTTACCGCAAGTTGCTCGAACTGCGGTGCAGCAGTTCAGACAGATGCAGCATTTTGCGGCCAGTGTGGCTTTAACTTGCGTCCGGGTTCCATAGTTCCAGAAGTTGAGGTGACAGTACCGTCCCCCTCACCTGTAGGCCCGACAGTGGTATCGTCACCGGCGCCGGATTTAGTCCCACCCGATCCCCTGATGGCGGAACCTCTAGTTACCCTGAATAAGGGCCTTAACTTGGAAAAAACTCCCGCCAGCATTCCGACGATTCCCGATCCCCCGCCATCGCCCTCGGTTCCTGTTACAACTGAATCGGTGGCAACACCAGTAAATATCTCTCCTACGGTTCCGGGCCCACAGCCAGCAGGTGTAGCTAAAACTCAACTGCAACAGCAGTCGGCCCGCCTGCTACACGTTCAGACAAATACGCCGATGGAATTGCCTCACAGTCTGTCTGTGGTTCACATAGGCAAGCCAAATGACTTAGTACCGCCGGATATTGATGTTTCGGGATTTGCTAATTCTGAGATAGTTTCTCGGGTACACGCAAATCTCCGGGTGGAGGGAGATGCTTGCTACCTAGAAGATGTAGGCAGTTCCAACGGCACTTACGTCAACAATACTCCGCTACCCAAGGGAAACCGCCACCGGTTGCGACCGGGAGACCGCATCTCTCTGGGCAAAGGAGACCTGGTTACGTTTTTATTTCAAATCTCTTAGAGCGAGTTTGGATTGGGCGATCGAAAGTCTAAAATCTAAAATCGCATATTAAGGCGCTCTACCAAAACTCAATGCTGCCAATGTGATTAAGCTGACCTTGCTACATCCACTCCAGTCTATACCCGTCCGCAGTTGGATCTTTGAAGACGAGCAGGTCGTCCGGATCGGGCGCTCGACCGAAAACCACGTCGTTCTTTTTAGCGCTGTGGTTTCTCGTCGCCACATCGAATTGCGGCGCAGCGGCATAACTTGGGAACTGATCAATTTAGGTACCAACGGCACTTACCTCGATGGTAAGCCGATCGCTAAGGTTCCCATTGTGGACGGTCTGATCGTTCACTTGGCTCGCTCAGGGCCGAAAATTCAAATCAACGTAGGTCCGAATCAGTCCTCAGTCCAGTTAGGACAAATTAGCGTCAAGCCCAGGGAGGCTAAGGAAATTAACGCTCCCTCGGGCGGCGTGCACATTAGCACGATTCCTGTTCCCGACCAAAAAGAAGTTGGCACTTCCAGGGAAGAGGAGGAGTTAACCGAGGCAGATAATAATCGCCATTATTCGGAAGAAGAATATTAAATCGGCTTCTTTGGACGATCGACATTTTTCAAAGGCGGCACTCAGGAGTTTATTTATGAGTACATCACCACAGATTGTTAGGCGCAGCGAACTGCTCAACCGACGCACGATCGACCGCAGAACGGCGGAAGAGGTCGGCAGGGTAGATCGAGTTTGGCTCGATGCTCACTCCCAGCGCGCGATCGGCTTTACTTGCAAGTCGGGACTTTTGGGCAGCAAAAAAACTTGGTTCGCTTGGGCGCAAGTTGATACGGTGGGGGAAAATGTTTTTGTCACCATTAACCCGGAACTGCCGGAATTGCATCAGCCGGAACAAGCTGTTTGTCCGATCGGCCTTGAGGTGCTCACGGACGCTGGGAATAAGGCAGGTGCAGTGGTTGACTACCTATTTGATGTCCGCACGGGTTCAGTCACCCACTACCTATTTAAATCGAGCGGCTGGCGCGGTGTTTTAGACGACATTTACTTGTTACCTGTGGCAGCTATTTCGACTATCGGCAGCAAGCGGGCGATAGTCTCTGAAGCTGCTGTATCGGAGCCAGTGCAGTACGCGGAGGGACTGCACAAAAAAGTCGGTCTGGTAGCAGAGTTTTTACAGGAAGATTTCGACAGAACTCTCAAAAATGTGGCAGGTGTGAAGCGGGGCGCTCAAAGTCTGGCGGAAAAATTCCAAGATAAAGCTCTCGAAGTCAGGGATGTAGCTCAAGAAAAAGTTGCAGAGTTGAAGCGGCAAAGGCAAGAATCTGTCCGACCAGAGCCGAACCCGGAGCCGCCCGACTTAGATTTGAGCTGAAGTTTGGCCTTCCCGCTCGCCGGGGGACTAATTGCCGATCACATTTGGGTATCGCGCGCGCGAGGAAGGTCGATCGGTATTTTCGCTATGAGAGATTGATGCGTTGTCGCTCAAAATTCCAGTGCTGCTCAAAGCATTGTATTTTAAATGTATCGCATCAATAAGGAAAATGTTAGCAACTCAAAAAGACCTATGCTGTTGGATACAATCAACAAGTATTTTATCTAGAGACCCCAGGATTAATAATGGGTTAACTTCTTGCTTTATAAACAGCGAGTCGTTGAGCAGTGACTGTCGCCCGAGCGAGAACTTGAATCAGCGGTGCAACCCGCACCGGTCTGAGTTAAATTCTCGGGTTCATCAGCGGGAAAAGGATTCTTTAGCCGATCGAATTGAGCGGCTCACCCATCGGCACAATCGCGTCCTCACAGACCAAATTAATCAAGCGGTTTTAACCACTGTCCATCACTGGGAAGTTCACCCGATTAATAACATCGTGTGTGGTTGTTACCGAGGACAGCAAAAATTTGTGCCTGCCCCAAAAGCTAACCCTCAAAAGTTGGTTGAAATGCCTCAAGCCGCCAAAAGTTCGACTTTTACGGCAGATAGAGGGAATAGTTGCGCACTGACGACGCCTTTAAAAAGCAAATTTTTTGCAGTTTTCTCCCAAAAAATCTCTCTGGAAGTATCCCCGTTTCTGTCTGGCGGTGGAGTGTCAAAACATCAGTGATTACCTTAACTCTTTTACATCCTATCCAGTCTGTCCCAGTTCAAAGTTGGTGTTTTGAATCAGAACCGGTGGTTCGGATCGGTCGATCGAACGACAATGATGTAATTATTTACAGCGCTGTAGTTTCCCGCCACCACGTAGAGCTGTGGAATCACGCCCAGGGCTGGGAAATTATTAATTTTGGTGCTAACGGCACTTATGTAGATGATAGACCGATCGCTCAGGTGTCCGTTGTGGACGGGATGACAATTCGCTTGGGCAATTCCGGGCCAAAAATCAGGATTCGGGTGGCCGCCACGAATCAACCGGGCAAAATAATCAAGCCACCACAGCGCGAACTCCGGCAAAACGACGAAGTTTCAAAAGACAGGTCAACAGCTTGGCCTGGGGGCGTGGGAATCATCGAAGACGATGAACATGGGGGGCTGACTCACATCGATCTTGACTGACCAGCAGCTATCTCTCCCTGCTGGCTAGCTCCAACAAAGCGACCGAGGTCCAATTCGAGCGTCTAACTAATATTGTGGTAAGTGGCCTGATTTGTGCCTAAATATCCCTATACATTAATTAACAGGTTCTGTAGTAGAATGTCAGCCTTCTAAAGATAAGATTGGGGGGAGAGCGATCGATATTAGCTCACTTTCGCTGTTTGCCCAGCGGCGGTAATCTAAGAGCAACTGGTACATCAACCGCTGTTTCACGCTCAGCAGTACGCTCTTGAGCAAAGCATTCCCCGTTGCTTCTAAAATGGGTTTGGGCGTCAGCCAAAACGGCGGCGGTAATTCTACTTGCACTTCCAAATCCGCTTTTCCCTTCAAGTATGCTACCCCGCTGCTTTGGTGTACACAAAGCTTTCCTTTGAGATTGAGAGCAAAGCGATCGTTTATATAACCTACGCCACGAATGTCGCAGGCGACGGACTCCAAATTGATTGTGCCATCCGACTCAGCCCACACCCTCATGTCTACTGTGGGTTGAATGCTCAGCATCATAAATTGTAACGGTCGCATTTTTAGGCGGAAACAGTCATCGCTTAGCTGTTCTGTGCGACTTTGATCGACAAGGGCGTTCACCAGTCGCCTTGGCTGGCGCAGATAATGTTGAATGGGAACTCGTTCCTCTGGTACGGCGATCTCAACGGATTGGGAAGAATTAAAGCGGATATACATGAGAAAATATCAAAATAAAGGATTCCTAAGCATATCTTAATAAAGTATCACCTTTTTTAAGGTGACATAAGTCGCGCACTAAGTCGCGAACCCAGCAATGTCATCCGATAAATCACTGATAAAACCTTTCGCGACATCGCTAATTTTTCATCATACTTCCTAGCTGATGAGAGTAAAGCAAACATTTGTAACCTAAAATTTCCTCTAAATGAAAATTTCTATCGCACATCTCGGCCCTGTTGGTACAAATGCAGAAACAGCGGCTCTAGCTTATGTCAATTGGTTGAGCTTGGAAACTAACTTGGAATGCACCCTATGTCCTTATTCCACCATTTCCCAAGCGCTAGAGGCATCTGCCGTAGGGCAGGTTGACTATTCAGTTGTACCCGTCGAAAATTCGATCGAAGGCAGCGTGACTGTCACCTTAGATACACTGTGGCGACTCGATCAACTCCGCATTCAACACGCCTTAGTTTTGCCAATTTCCCACGCCCTGGTGTCTAATGCTAAAAATTTTAACGAGATTCACAAAGTTTACTCTCACCCGCAAGCGCTAGCTCAGTGTCAGGTATGGTTGGGGCAGTTTATTCCCTCAGCTCAATTAATTCCGGCCAATTCAACCACGGAAGCATTGCAATATCTGGAAGATAGAAATGTAGCAGCGATTTCTTCGCCAAGAGCGGCTGAACTTTACAATTTGCCAGTGTTAGCTCACCCCATTAATGATTATCCCGATAATTACACTCGCTTTTGGGTACTCAGCAGGAGTGGTGGAGAAATTGGAAACGTAGAATCAGGGGCTCGCTCATCCATTAAATCCATTACACAATCTGCTCCTGAGTTGATCCTCGATGCTTCACCGTCTAATTGCACCCATACCTCACTAGCTTTTAGCGTACCTGCCAATATGCCGGGAGCACTGGTAAAACCTTTGCAAGTATTTGCCAGTCGGGGTATTAATTTAAGTCGGATTGAATCTAGACCGACTAAAAGATCGCTCGGAGAATATATTTTCTTTATGGACGTTGAGGCTAACGCCTGCCAAGCATTTGTTCGCTCTGCACTCGAAGAATTAAAAAATCACACAGAAACTTTAAAAATCTTTGGTTGCTACAATGTACTGTCAGTAGTATAATTTTCTTTTATGTAGTATACTTTTTAAGTCAAGCTTAGGAGGCTGGTGAGATGAATGCTGATGAACTTCTCAAACGATACGCAGCCGGAGAAAGAAATTTTCATGAAACAAACTTGAAAGAGGCTTCTTTGCGAGAAGCTTTCCTAACTCATATTAATCTAGCCTGCGCGAATCTCAAAGAAATAAATTTTGCTTTGGCAAACTTAAGGGGGGCAAACTTAATAGCTGCCAAGCTCAAGAATGCTTGCCTGGTGATGACAAAACTCAATGGAGCTAACCTGAGCCGAGCCGATCTAAGTTTCGCACGATTAACAGGAGCCGACATGATTGAGGCAAACTTGGACAACGCCAACTTGAGCGACACCAAAATGATTGGTGTTAATTTGAGCGGAGCATCCTTGTACGCCGCAAACCTGATGGAAGCGAATCTCCTAGATGCTTGCTTGGACAATACCAACCTCGAAAAAGCCAATCTAAGCGAGGCTAAACTGCGGGGAGCGAGTCTGATAAAAGCCAACTTGAGAAATGCTTTCTTGTGTGAAAGTAACCTTGAGGGCGCAGATTTGAGAGAAGCTGATTTGAGCGGTGCTAATTTGAGCGGCGCATTTTTATGCGGTGCTAATTTTGAGGGAGCTAAGCTAGATGAGGCAATTTTAAGTGGGGCAATACATTTTTGCGTCAGACAAGTTTGATATCACGCAATAATATATAACCGGAGAATCCGACAACTAAGGACTAAAAAATATACTATTGACTTGGCTGAAAGTGAAGTCAATTTGCTGCTGTACCTTAGCAAAATGAAGCTGCATCTTGAGGATCTCTTTCTTGGAATTAGCTTGAGCAATCTTACTTTCCAAAGCCAGCAAGTTGCGGTTGAGATTTTCTACTCGCACAGTTTGGTAGTCTAAGTCAATTTTTAGTTCTGCTGCCTGATCGAATTGAACCTGCTTGCGAACCACGGCGAGGCGGACTGAATTTTCATCCTGTGTCTGAAGAGCTAGCAAAGCTCGCTGCTGCCACTGGTTGGCTTGAGATTCAGCTTGATTGTACAGCCACTGAATCCGCAGTTGGGCGGAAATCGCAATGCCAACAGCCTGACGCAGTTCTTTGAGAGGTTCCTGAATTTCTAAGATTAATAGTTCCCAAAGATTCATCAATTCAGTGGTAAATTCTTCGCGTGCTACAGAGGCTACCAGTGCTTCTAATAGCAACAAATTTGGTTGCATCTGCTGCGAAATTGTCTCAAATATTAACTGTGCTTCGGACATTTGCCGATCGTAATTTTTTTCTGAGACTGCACCGGATGAGTGCTTTAATATTTTTTCCGTGCTGTCTAACTCTGCTTCTGAATCTGAACTTGAAGCTACAAAAGCCTGTAATTTTTCGCGGGCGATCGAATTCAGCCTTTGTCGAAGCAAATCGCAGGCCGCCCGCTGCACTGGCCCTGTTTCGCTTTGACAAATCTTGATGACTATTTTTAAGCCGGCATCGCCGTAATTCAAGGTTTCTCTCAGGGCGGCAATTCGATGTTCGTTGACAGAACTAGACAGCCGATGTTTAACTCCTGCTAGTCCGCCGAGCACTACACCGCCCACAGGAGGTGGCAGTTGACCGCCTCTAACTGCATCGTATGGTTTCGGTTTGTCGTGATTGTCTAACACAAGCATTTACTGCTATAAGGAACCTATCCGAACCTGTTTGAAGTTAAGAATTAAACAGATACCAGTTCCAAAAAAGAATGGAACTGTAGGCCATCTCCAAACCCTTAGTTCATAACTCATTCCCAATCGAAAATTGAAAATCGAAAATGGTATGATTTGTGTGTAATTCTTTCTTCAATGCAAGTCAAACCGATCGTACTTTTTTCCTGCGCCCATTGGCTACTTGAGCGTATCTTTAAGTACAGTCCTCGCTGCCAAGTGATTGCGAGTAGAAGTCAAAATTTCGGTTTCGCGTTCCAATCTCGCAGCAGTATCTTGCAATTCTAAAAGAGTTTGCTGTTCTGTCGCTGCGCCGTAAAGGTAGCTGGCTACCCAGTAGGACAATTCTGTAGGCAAACTGGGAATGTCTTCGGGCAGGTCGATCGGCTGATCCATCAATTTGCTGGAGAGGCGAACTACATCTCTCAGCAGTTGTTCGACATCTTTTCCCAAAGGTCTGAGGTCTTTTTGCGGCGGTTCGTCTTCAATCCATTCTACTAGACCGACTAAATAAGGTTTTTCCCGAACGGCGTCGAGCACTCGGAACCGCTGCTGCCCGAGAGTCATAATTTTCATGCGATCGTCGGGCAGGCGTTGGCAGTGAATCACTTCGGCGCAACAGCCAACGGCAGAGACTTTGTTTTGGTTGGGGTCCCACATGAGCACACCGAAACGCCTATCGCCCTCCAGAATCGTATTCATCATGATTCGATAGCGAAACTCGAAGATTTGCAGCGGTAGCGGTCTACCTGGAAATAGAACCACTTCCGGCAACGGAAATAAGGGGAGTTCGCGAACTGCTACAGAGGAAGAGGATGCCATTGTCGCTCAAAAGTGACGGTACTTGCGCTTATTTTTCTTACTTTAACTGATTAAAGGCAATTCCGGGGCAGGAGCGATCGGGCTTTTTCGCTCGCAACGGGAGCCACGGCGAGCTATCTCCGGTGCTGGCAGCTTGACAAAGGCGTTATTTCGTCAAAATGTTAAATATACCTTTTTGGTAAACTAAGTGAGTCCCAAGGCGATGATAGCGACTGCTAAAGGAGCATTTTTGTAGTGATCGCGCCTTAATTAAGAATAATTATTTAAGTTCGTGTCGGAGCAGAAATTTTTGCTGATTATTAACTAATAACTAATGACTAGGAAAATTTCAACAAAAAGAAGGAACAATTTATTTAATCTTTGTTCCTTCTTTCCGAGTTTTCGATAACTCAATCTACAGTTTGACTTCGATATCTACGCCGGCTGGCAAATCCAGTTTCATCAAAGCGTCAATTGTTTTGGCCGATGGCTGGTGAATGTCGATAATCCGGCGGTGCGTGCGGGTTTCAAAGTGTTCGCGAGAATCTTTGTCTACGTGGGGCGATCGCAGCAAGCAGTAAATCCGCCGTTTTGTCGGTAGGGGAATCGGACCGATTGCTGTGGCTGCTGTCCGATTTGCTGTATCTACAATCTTTTCGCAGGATGCGTCTAGAATTCGGCGATCGAAAGCTTTGAGGCGAATGCGAATTTTTTGCTGTTGAATTGTTGCCATTTTTGTTTCTTGAATTTTCGAGGTTCAGTTTGTTGTTTGTTGTCTGTCGTCTATTTGCAGTTGTTTTTGGGCTAACTGCTAACAGCAGACTCCTGAGTAATAACTAATCACTAAATAGCAGAAAAGCCTGATTAAATTTGGTGGCTTTTCTGCTATTTAAGCTGTTATCGGATTCCTACTTAAGGATTTTGGAAACAACGCCGGCGCCGACGGTGCGGCCGCCTTCGCGGATAGCGAAGCGCATTCCTTGTTCGATGGCGATCGGGTGAATCAACTCAACAGTCATTTTGATCCGGTCACCGGGCATCACCATTTCTGCTTCACTACCGTCATCAGCGGTGAATTGTGCGATCGTGCCGGTCACGTCAGTGGTACGGACGTAGAATTGAGGCCGATATCCAGAGAAAAAGGGCGTGTGCCGACCGCCTTCTTCCTTCTTGAGGATGTACACTTCAGATTCAAACTGAGTGTGAGGCATGATGCTTTTCGGCTTGGCAATCACCATTCCGCGTTCAATATCCGCCTTTAAAATCCCCCGTAGCAGTAGACCCACGTTGTCGCCGGCCAAACCTTCATCCAACTGCTTGGTGAACATTTCCACACCAGTCACCGTAGTGCTCCGAGTGTCCTTAAGACCCACCAATTCGACTGTTTCGCCGACTTTGATTGTGCCGCGCTCAATCCGACCAGTAGCAACAGTACCCCGACCCGTAATCGAGAATACATCTTCTACAGCCATCAAGAAAGGCTTGTCAATTTCGCGCTCTGGCGTGGGGATGTAAGCATCTACTTCTTCCATCAGCTTGTAGATTTTGTCAACCCACTCATTTTCGCCCTTGACAGTCTTGGGATTAGCAAGCATCGCTTCGAGTGCTTTCAATCCCGAACCTGTGACGATGGGGATGTCATCGCCCGGAAAATCGTAAGAGCTCAAAAGTTCGCGAACTTCCAGTTCTACCAATTCCAACAGTTCAGCATCATCCACCATGTCTTCTTTGTTCAAGAACACAACCAAGCTGGGAACGCCAACTTGCTTAGCTAGCAGGATGTGTTCGCGAGTTTGAGGCATGGGGCCGTCTGCGGCTGACACTACTAGGATGCCGCCGTCCATTTGAGCAGCACCGGTGATCATGTTTTTCACATAGTCAGCGTGTCCGGGGCAATCTACGTGGGCATAGTGCCGACCTGTGGTTTCGTATTCCACGTGAGCAGTATTAATCGTAATACCCCGTGCTTTTTCTTCTGGCGCAGCGTCGATGTCGGCGTAGTTCTTAGCCTTTGCTTGACCTAGTGCAGAGAGAGTCATCGTAATCGCGGCGGTCAAAGTTGTTTTGCCGTGGTCAACGTGACCGATCGTGCCGATGTTTACGTGGGGTTTATTCCGTTCAAATTTTGCGCGTGCCATTCTTGATCTGTTCCTTGTTTCTTTTAGCGATTTTAGACTTTAGATTTTAGATTCTAGACTTTGGATTTAATCCAAAATCCAAAATCTAAAATCTAAAATCATTAGTTTCCTTTGTTCTTAGCGATAATGGCTTCAGCCACGTTTCGCGGCACTTCTTCGTAATGGCTGAATTCCATTGTGAAGATGCCTCGACCTTGGGTTTTCGAGCGGATGTCGGTGGCGTAACCAAACATTTCTGCTAGTGGAACTTTTACAGAAACTTTGGCTATCCCCTGATCTGTCTCTTGACCTTCGATCTGACCCCGACGCGAGTTGAGGTCTCCGATGACGTTCCCGATGTAATCTTCGGGAACTTCAACCTCTACTTTCATCATAGGCTCTAGCAGCACTGGCGACGCCTTCATGACGGCTTCTTTGATCGCCATTGAACCGGCGATCTTAAATGCCATTTCTGAGGAGTCTACGTCGTGGAAAGACCCGTCTACCATAGTAGCTTTGAGGTCAATCACGGGATACCCTGCTACAATACCTGATTCGCAGGCTTCTTTCATCCCTTGTTCTGCCGGGCCGATGTACTCTTTGGGTACAGTGCCACCAACAATTTTGGAGACAAATTCAAAGCCGCTTCCGACTTCGGTGGGTTCTAGTTCGATCACAACGTGACCGTACTGACCTTTACCGCCACTTTGGCGGATAAATTTACCTTCGGCGCGGACGGATTTGCGAATGGTTTCACGGTAGGCTACTTGTGGCTGACCCACGTTGGCTTCTACTTTGAATTCCCGCAGCATCCTGTCTACCAGGATTTCCAGGTGCAGTTCGCCCATGCCGGCGATGACTGTCTGGTTGGTTTCTGGGTCAACGTTGACTCGGAAGGTGGGGTCTTCTTCCGAGAGTGACTGGAGGGCTTTGGATAGCTTCTCCATGTCTTGTTTGGTTTTGGGTTCGACAGCCACCGAGATGACTGGCTCTGGAATAAACAGAGATTCCAGAATCACTGGCGCTCCTTCTTCGCAGAGGGTGTCGCCGGTGAAGGTGTCTTTCAAACCCAAGGCTGCTCCCAAGTCTCCTGCCCGCAGTTCCTCAACTTCTATCCGATCGTCCGCTTTGAGTACAATTAGGCGAGAAACCCGCTCTTTTTTGTCTTTGGTGGAGTTCAGGACGTAGGTTCCTTTTTTGAGGATACCGGAGTAGACGCGAACAAAGGTCAGCCGACCGTAGGGGTCAGCCATGATTTTGAATGCCAAGGCTGACAGGGGCGCGCCGTCGTCTGCAAATCGTTCTGCGGTGTCGCCGTTGGGCAGGAGTCCTTGAATTGGGGGAACTTCCAAGGGCGACGGCAGATAGTCGATGACTGCATCCAACAACAACTGAACGCCTTTGTTTTTGAATGCCGAACCGCACAACATGGGGACGATCGTACCTTCGACAGTGCCGTGACGCAGGGCCAAGCGGATTTCGTCTTCCGTTAACTCTTCGCCTTCGAGGTATTTCTCGGTGAGGGCGTCGTTGGTTTCTGCTACCGACTCGATCAGCTTGGTGCGGTATTCTACGGCTAGATCCTTTACTTCATCGGGGATTTCTACTTCCTCGATGTCGGTTCCCGTGTCGTTGTTGTAGATATAGGCTTTCATGTGCACTAAGTCTACAATTCCCCGGAAGTTTTCTTCACTGCCGATCGGGATTTGGATGGGTACGGCGTTCGCTCTCATTCGATCGCGAATTTGGCCGTAGACTTTGTAGAAGTTTGCCCCCATCCGATCCATTTTGTTGACGAACACGATCCTCGGTACTTTGTACCTATCGGCCTGTCGCCAAACTGTTTCGGATTGCGGCTGCACTCCCCCTACCGAGCAGAACACTGCGATCACTCCGTCGAGCACTCGCATCGAGCGTTCGACTTCGATCGTGAAGTCTACGTGTCCGGGAGTGTCGATGATGTTGATTTTGTAATCTTTCCAACTGGTGGTGATAGCAGCGGCAGTAATCGTAATTCCCCGCTCCCGCTCTTGCTCCATCCAGTCAGTGACTGCTGTTCCCTCGTGCACTTCACCCATTTTGTGAACCATGCCTGAATAGAACAGAATTCTTTCAGTTGTTGTTGTTTTGCCCGCGTCTATGTGGGCTGCGATGCCGATGTTGCGAGTTTTTTCTAGCGGGACGGTACGTGCCACAGCTACCTCCTTAATCTTGTGTTGCTGTTATAATACTATTATACTACACAGTAACCCTATTTTGCACTCCCCAGTGACTTACAAAAGTCTCTGGAGCTTATTGTTACATTTTAATATTTTTTGCAAGATTTGTTTACAAAAATATTAAGGATGCGACATGGAGGATTCAGAGAGTGCATAAATTTTGAGTGCATGAATTTTGATTTTGAGAGTTTTGAGTTTGCTTCACGAATCGCAAGTGCGCCAAGAGAAGCAATCTCAACACTCAAAACTTACACTTTCCAATTTCTCACCCGATGCTTTTATACCGCACGATCGCGCTCTTCTCCATGCCCGGTGTTGCAGTTAGTAGCGGTAGTGAGCAAAAGCCTTGTTAGCTTCAGCCATGCGGTGAGTTTCTTCGCGCTTGCGAATAGCACTCCCTGTTTCGTTAGCTGCATCCATCAGTTCGTTGGCTAGCTTGGCTGCCATCGAGCGGCCAGTGCGGGCGCGGGCAAATCTGATCAGCCAGCGGAGGGCGAGGGTGGTACCGCGATCGGAACGCACTTCCATTGGAACTTGGTAGGTGGCGCCACCTACCCGGCGGGCTTTGACTTCTACCAGAGGTGTCGCGTTTTTGACTGCTTTTTCAAACAAGTCTAACGGTTCAGCCCCTGTGCGTTCTTGGATGGTTTTGAGGGCGTCGTAGACGATGCTGGAGGCAACGGATTTTTTGCCGTGCTGCATGATCCGTCTCACCATCATGCTTACCAACCGGCTGTTGTAGGTTGGATCTGGTGGAACTGGACGTTTTTGAATAACTGTGCGGCGAGACATAGTTCTATTTGGGATTTTTGATTTTGAATGATTGAGTTTGGGGTTTTGGGCTCACATCTCGATTTTTGACGATCGAGCGTGCAATTGAGCGGCGCGATCGGATTTATTTTTGCTTCCCAACCCCGACGATCGGGCGAGTTCCGTGTTATTTTTTCTCTTTAGGACGCTTGGCCCCGTATTTGGAACGACCCTGCTTGCGGTCTTTCACCCCAGCGGTGTCTAATGTACCCCGAATGATGTGGTATCTAACTCCGGGCAAATCTTTTACCCGACCGCCCCGGATCATTACTACCGAGTGTTCTTGCAAGTTGTGACCGATCCCAGGGATGTAGGCGGTGACTTCAAAACCAGAGGTCAGCCGTACCCGAGCCACCTTCCGCAGCGCCGAGTTGGGTTTTTTCGGGGTGGTCGTGTACACTCTGGTGCAAACTCCGCGGCGCTGGGGGCAACTCTTGAGAGCTGGCGATTTGGTTTTTTTCTGCGTTTGTTCCCGTGCTGAACGGATGAGTTGCTGAATAGTGGGCATGAGTTACGGCATTTCTAGCTTTTTGCTGAATATAGTGATTTGGCTGTATCCGCACTGAAAGTCCCTTCCCCTCTGGGGGGACGGGATGAATGAAAATAATTATGGGTAAGTGAGGATACCAGACTCTGTATTGTACACGACGCGAGTTTCTTTGGCAAGAAATTTGCGCGACCCGCGATCAAACTTCCTTCCTTGCTGCAAGTTGTCCAGGGGCGAGCGCAACGGGAGAATGGTATGTGACATCTTATAATTTAGGCGCAACTATGATGATTTTCAGAGCCGTCAGCAAAATTTATGACGATCGCAATATCGCGCTTTTTCGATCAAATTACGATTGTGAGGAGAAGTGCATTAACTCCTGCCTGGGATCGCATCACAGTCTATAGCCGATCTACATCACATAAAATTATCTAAAACTGCCGGACAATAAGAAATATACATTGAGTTGACTGCAGATGACAACCAAAGCTTATATTCCTGAATATAAAATTTCCGAACTTTACTTGAATATTTGGAAATCCGGTAAGATCGATCGGACTGTGTTCCAGCAAATTCAATACGCAATTAATTCTCACAGTTTAAAAAGTTCAGAGGATAGAAAAATTGTCAGCAGGCTGCTGTATGCAGTACGGCGGGGATGGGTGTCAGTGATGGACTGAGTTACTTGGGAATTTTGACTCAGGGCGCGAGATTGCTTGGTAACTCCCCGGGCCTAGCTGCGTCAATGAGTTTTGAGATTGCCACCCACCTGCCACCCACAGAGCATAACGCACAGGGGGTGCATGAGTTGTGAGCTAAAATCTCCTCCATAAAATTAGAGGACTCCCAAATAGATGCACCGCTCTTAAAAGAAAATATTAAGGTAAAAGGACAGGGTATGTTTAATTCTACAGAACTGCTGATCGAGGCTTTCATCGAACAACTTCAGAACGGCTACAGCCGCACTTACGGAGGCTACAAATCAGACTATGCTGACATTATTGCCTGGGTGGGGGCAATGGCGTTAGAAAACATCGCCAACAGCGACGCTCTTTATCACAATGTAGAACACGCCATTTGCATTAGCTTAGTCGGTCAAGAAATCTTGCGGGGAAAACACATTCGCAAGGGCGGAGTTTCCTGCGAAGATTGGCTGCACTTCATCATTTCTTTGCTGTGCCAAGACATCGGATATGTCAAAGGAGTTTGCCGGCAAGACCAAGAATCAGAAGGATTGTATGCTACTGGAAAAGATGGCATGAGAATTGCACTTGCTCCCGGTGCAACAGCGGCTAGCTTAGCTCCTTACCGAGTTGACAGAGCTAAATTGTTCATTGACGAGCGCTTCGGCAACCACAAGCTAATTAATGCTGAGATAATTAAGCAGAACATAGAACAGACTCGTTTCTCGGTGCTTGACGGCAATACTGACGAGGATGCAGGTAATTATTCTAGTTTAGTGCGCGGTGCTGACTTGATAGGTCAGCTCAGCAACCCGCAATATTTGCAGAAAATTGGCGCGCTGTTTTACGAGTTGGAAGAAAGCGGTGCTACTAAAGTTTTGGGCTATCGACATCCGGGCGACCTGCTCCAAAGCTACTCTAAGTTTTACTGGAGCGGCATTTATCCTCACATCAGTGAATCTCTCGGTTACTTGCAGTTGACGCAGGAAGGCAAACAGATTGTTGCTAGTTTGTACGCTAACATATTTCGGATGGAACACCAACGTTGCGATTCTTCTGAGGTTGCTTGATTCCAAAAGTGAATTCACCCGTCAACAGTTAGCAGTCAGTTGTCAGTTGTGATTGGGTATTTATAGGTGCTAATAACTAACAGCTCATAACGAATAACAAAGCACAAATTACCAATGACCCCCAATTCCCTATTGCCGAAGTGTATTTCATCCCAATCAACTAATTTCTTCCTCGATTTCCGAATGATATCTGGGACACAACCAATTGCTGGGTACCAAAGAAGGCCATCCCTCCCGTAGCGCTTCCAAACAAACAGCTCGCACAGTTAATTGACAGTCAAGCAGTTCTACCCCAGCTTTTTCAACTTGCTTTTTACCAATTCTTAAAATAGATTCATCGCTAAATTCAAAGGTTTTGTGACACTGAATGCAAACCAGGTGGTGGTGGTGGTGCAATTCGGGAAAATTCAGTTCGTAATGTTTGTGTCCTTCTGCTAATTCTAGTTCACGCAAAATTCCTATCCTTGCTAATAAATGCAGCGTTCTGTAGACAGTAGACAAGCCTATTCGTTCTCCTTGATTCTGCAAAGTCTTGTATAATTCTTCCGCACTTAAATGATTGCCTTGTGGCAGATTTTGAAAAACACTCAAAATAGTTTCTCGCTGGGGAGTCAGGCGGCAGCCTCTTTGGTTGAGTTCGACCTTGAGTGAGTTAGCACTGTATAAATTCATGTCGGAAAAAATAAATAAGTTGAGCGAGGATTGTCATGGATTATCTGTTATTTATTCGTGCTATTTTTTAGATGCTCCTAAAGTATATTTTCCGTGATAATCCATATAAATCTAGACTCCCCCTTTAGTCCAGGGTAAGCTGCTAGCCACCTATCCCCCTTGCTAAAAGTGGAATTAAAAAAGTTGTTTTCGGTATTTCTTCGTAATTTTTGTGAAGTTGAGAGCAATGTTGCGGATAAGCATTGGTAAAACAAGTCTTAGGTTCAAAGTCAGTGCAACCGATCGCATCTTCAGTACAAGCAACGCACGGGCGCACTGTAAATGTGAGGCGGTAGTCCTTAGTAAAAAAATCCCAATAACAAGGAAAAGGAATTGGATACAAGCGCTTGATTTGATGGACTCCTTCTGGCAATGTTACGGACAGACTCCACAAAAATAATCAAAGTGGCAATACATAACTATTAGAAAAAGACAGTCATAAACTACCCAAATACATAGCTTTGGCCACCAACAAGAAGGTAGCGACACCCAGCAAAACTAGGCGGATGCCCAAGATGGTGGTCATTTTGTCTGCGTCTTCCCATGTGTAGCCACAAAAATAAGTTCTTGCTTCGAGGGTTGCTGGCGCTTTGAGCGAGTGAAAGATGTCGCCGAAGCAGAGAAAGGCTGAGCTGATTAGGTGAATCGCCCTAACGGCGAAGTACGGATCAGTATCGCCAATTTTGCCTCCCGCACCGCCGCCCCAGCCGAGTCTGGCTAGGTTTGGCAACAGGATTAAGCCTTGTTCGTACATGGGCAATTCAGGGTTAAAGCGGGAAAGCTCTAATAGGGTATAGGCTCCCGCCCAGAAGACGATGAGGCCGGCGTGGGCGACGTGGGTACCTAGCAAACGGCCGGAAGGTTGATTAAGCGGGCGTTGCCGACCCACGAGGGAAATGATTTTCCTTCGGCTGGGAAGGATTTTTTTGCCATGCTGGTCACGGCGATTTACCTCTTGAGAAAGATGCCAGGGGAGTTTTAAGCGATCGCAGGTTATTGATATAGATAATCAACAATTTTAGTAGTTTCGTCAAGGGGTATTTGAGAAAAATTTTCACTGATTTGAGTTCAGGTATGTAAATCAGTAGGAAAAAAGCTCGTTATATCACGGTTATAAATGTTTTTGGCGCTTGAGCGGAGTTTGGCTTCTAGTTAGCAAAAATAGCAGATCAAGGAATATCTCAAAATTTATTGATAAATAATATTATTAAAGAGTATTATGGCTAGAGTATTGTTTAAGTAGGTATCCCATCCTCTCGGAAAAGACAAGGTGGAAAAAGAAATCCGGTACTTTCCTATGGACAAGCTTCTCTAAAAGTATGGTTAGAGGGGGGCGCGGGATTGTTTTTTTCCGAATCAAGAGAGTTAATGCCTACTTGTTGACATATTCATCTCAAACTCCAAACAACCAAGCCTGAGAGCATTTGCTCTCAGGCTTTTCTAGCGGGATTTTAACTGCTTGTTGCATTTGGCGCGCTAGCTCACGCAGAGGATTTGGTTTCTTCAGCTACTTGCTCGTTGTTGGGCAACTCCAGGCAATAACCAGCCCCGTATACGGTTTTGATGTACCGAGGATGTCGGGGATCGGGTTCCATCTTGGTTCTCAGGTGTCTGATGTGTACACGAATAGTTTCGATGTCGTCGTCGGGGTCGTAACCCCACACTTCTTTGAGAATTTCGCTGGGAGAGACTGTCTGACCGTGGCGCTGAAGCAAGCAGTGCAGCAACTCAAACTCTAGGTGGGTCAGTTTTACGGTCATATCGTACCAAACAGCTTCAAACCTTTCGGGGACAAGGGTCAGCGGGCCGTAATTCAGGATTTCGGAGTGTTTGGCAGCTTGGGGGATGCGGTCTGTGCGCCTTAGTAGAGCTCGCACTCGGGCTAGCATCTCTTCTAGTTCAAAGGGTTTGGTCAGGTAGTCATCGGCGCCGGAGTTGAAGCCTTCTACTTTGTCTTGAGTTTGACTTAAGGCGGTCAACATCAAGACGGGAATGTCTGAGGTGCGCTCGTCACGCCGCAAACGCTGACATACGGTGAATCCGTCTACTCTAGGCAGCATGAGGTCTAGCATGATCAGGTCGGGGAGCAGTTGTATTGCTAGTGCCTGACCTTTGATGCCGTCTTCTGCCTGGGTGACTTCGTAGCCAGCCATTTCTAGGTTGACTGCTACAAGTTCGGCGATCGCCGCGTCATCATCAATAACAAGTATCCGAGGCATCATTATTTATCTCACCGCTAACCGAATGGCAGATCCTACAGCCTTCTGGGGGTTCCAGGTAACTTTAACGAACAATTTTTTAATTTTAAGCTTCATTAAGGATGATAAGGTTGATTAAGAACTCTCGGGGCTCTGTAAATATTCTTGTACTTATTATAAGCCCTAAGAGCGCATATCAGAAAACTGTTTGTCCCAAATCTTGCTGGGGGCAGATTCTTGGTCGGGAAGAACAGCCTTAACTTTTGCAGCCTGCGCCTAGGGCTTCACAGGATCGCCCTAACGGTAGTCCGCGTTTTCCATAACCCTGTTAACCGTTAACTGTAATTTTTTTAAGTTAGTTAATTTTGCTGATAAAATTTTGGTATTTTTTGAGGGTGTATGGCTTGCTTTGTTGGGGAATTGACGGTATTATTAAATAATATCAATACAAATATTTATAAAAAACTAAACTAGATTAACATCTTTAAATCATATGAGATAAAAGTCAAATAATCAATCCCGCAACCTGACAATTTTTGGGCAATTTTTTGCCCGGTGGGCTAATTTTTTTCTCGGCGTGGAATCAGCAAAACAACCGATAACAACTGCTTGCATACCTACTGAGGGCGAGTTTCCGATCGAGCTGGCTGAGTATTTTGCTTGGGAAGAGTGGCCTTAGAGCCTAATTTTTGGAAATAAAGACTGCCGATGGTGGCTAAAAATATTGTGTAAGCGGCTGCTTGGACGAGATAAAGTCGATCTCTGTATCCAAAAAGTGCTTTGAGAAGCACTCCTGGAAATTGTCGATCGGGCAAAATTTCCGCTGCATTCCACACCATAGGCCCTAAAATACAAGAGTGGAGTGGTGCCAGGCGATCGTAATAAACACAAATTGCTGCATATTTGCTATTCATCTGTGACAAAATGCCAGCGGCTTGGTCAAAATGTTTGAGTGCAGATACTGCCAAACCTGCCACGATTAACAGCAACAAAATCCCCATAAACTTGAAAAACAGGCGGATGTCAATTGTTACGCCCCACTTGAACAGTAGGGCGCCAATGATTGCCGCCCCAGTCAAACCGCCCAAAGCACCCAAAGCAGGAGTGAAACCTTGTTGAAATTGAGCGGTGACAAATATAACTGTTTCAAAACCTTCGCGCAGTACCGCAATAAAAATTAAGCCAAATACGCCCCAGCCGGCATTGCTATTTTCTGTTAAAGCTGCTGTAACCGCTCCTTCAACTTCTGCTTTGAGAAAGCGAGCTTGCTGAGTCATCCAAATTAGCATCCAGCTTAGCATTGCGATCGCCACAATGCCCAACAAGCCCTCTAATAGCTGTTTAATTACTGGTGCGTAAGGCTGCTCGGATGTTGATAGTGCTGCGAGCAATCCATTGAATAAAATACCCACAAAACCGCTAGCACCAATGCCGGCTGCAACACCTGCATAAACCCAAGAATTGAGGTGACTTTGCTCGGCTTTTTTGAGGCAAGCTAGTACAATTCCGATGACTAAGGCGGCTTCTACGCCTTCGCGCAGGGTAATTACAAAAGTTGGTATGGCTTCACTAAAATTCATTTTTTATAATCATGGCGCATGGGTATGTGGGATTGGTCATTGGTGATTGGAAATAACCAATAACCAATAACCCATAACAATTAACTAATGATTAAATCAACTATAATCCCGCAGCATTTTTTTCAGTTCTACTTGGTGCAATTCTTCCTGTCCAATTAGATTGCGGGCATATTCTTCCAAATAAACGCTGGAGTTGGTCACGACTTCAAGTAAACATTTATACTTTTTGAGGGCTTTTTTCTCGTGATTTAAACTTTCTTCTAACAAGTCTTTCACCGAGTGTTTGTAGGTTTCTTCGATGGGAGCAATTTTCTGACTGGGATGCCCCTCTAAACCGGTGAGAATTTCTCCTGCTTGTTGGGCGTGGAGTAGAGATTCCGTGGCTTGTGCTTTAAAAAACTGCACGATGGGAATCCGGTTGGGCCCTGTCACCATTAGTGAATAGTGGGTATAGCGCACGACACCTGCAAGTTCCCATTCCATGATGGTGCATAGCAGTTCCTGGGTTTTTTTCTCGTCAAGTTCTTTCATTTGTTGTTTTAGAGGTAGAATGCCTTAGAGGGCGCTGTTTATAATATCACATTTAAGTTAAAAATGAAAAGTAAGGTGCGGATGGCGCACCTTGCCGGATATAGATGTTATATGTGAGTTAGGGGTTAACTTCTAAGGTTCCAGTAGGAGCAAACACTACAGTAAACTTAGCGACTGGTGCTGCATTGTTGCTGCTAGTTTCGGGAGATTGGAGGAGATTTGGCAAAGGAGTTTCTTGGGTGTAATCCTTGGCTGGTTGATTGAGTGGCTCGAAATTGCCGATCGCCCCATCTTGACTTGTACTGACTCGATAGACTAAATTTTGATTGAACGTAGGGCTAGTTTGCCAACTTCGATCGATGCGATCGTAGACTTTTAGAGCTAACTCATCTAGTTTTACGGCAGCCGTAATTTCTGCTTTCTGATTTGTTCCATCTACCGCCTAAACTTTCTGCTGGGCTGCTGATACAGGTACAGCTTGGACAGTCTTATCTGTAGGGCTACTCGCAATAGCCGTTTCAGTAGACGTATTAGTGAAACGTACAACGTATGGACACTTGTCAGGCAAATTTTTGGGGTTGTCAACAGCTAAACTAGAATTATTTGCAGCCGGAAGCGGACTGTTAGTCGCAATAGCTGGTTAGGCCACCCCCTTAGCAACAGCATTAGCGGGATTTTGCTCCTCGATTGTCAAAGACTTGACAGGAAAACCGCGAAACTTTTCTTTTTGGCTAACGCGCCGCAGCATCTCACTTTTGCAGCCAAGCTAAAAATTGGAGTTTTGATGCAGGAGGCAGGAGGGAGGATGCAGGAGGGAAGAGGAAGAAGAAAGGAGCCAGAAGAAGTGTTTTTACAAATATGATATGCTCCCTAACGCGCCACATTGCGATGGAAAAAGTCAATCGATTTTTGATTTTTGATTTTTGATTTTTGATTATAGCATTGACCCCACGGATAAATTCTGGGGGCAAGTTTCATGGGATACAGGTTTTTTATTTCTCCACGAATGAATCCGGGGGCTTGTATCCTGGATGCTTTCGGTCACAAATTTAATGTAAGTTATTCTCAAGAGTGGGAATAAAAGCAATTAGGGATTTTCAGTTTTTTCTTGATATTTTTTTTAAATTCTTGCTTGAGCTTGGTGGTAAATACATTTGGCAGATGAATCTGTAAACAAACATTGATCGTTCTTATCAAAAAGCTTGAATGTGGGGGTGTTCGGTAAAATATCCGAATAATTCTTCAGGATTATTTAATGTTGCATTTTTCATCCTCAAAACTTTGGCTGTGAAGCCCGAATCTATGTCAAATCAGCGATCGCCCGCCGCAAATCCCCCGATCGCTCGATCGCATTAATGCCCCCAGAGGGGGTTTTAAATTTTTGTAAAAAATAGTTGACTAAAGAGTTGGAAGTTCTCTCGTTTGGGATAGATCGATGCACATACCTGATGGTTTCCTTTCACCGCCAGTAGCCATTGCCACCGGCATAGCAAGTGCAGCAGTAATTGCAGTTGCCCTAAATCGAACCCGCGCCAGTCTTGGACTTCGACAAGCCCCAATCATGGGCTTAACCACAGCTTTCGTGTTTGCAGCTCAGATGATCAACTTTCCCGTAGCCGGGGGCACCAGCGGCCACTTGTTGGGAGGAGCGCTCGCATCCGTCGTTTTGGGGAACCCTTGGGCGGCAACTTTAGCGATGAGCACAGTTTTTATAATTCAGAGCGTCTTGTTTGCCGACGGGGGCATCACCGCCTTGGGAGCCAATATTTTTAACATGGGGCTAGTTGGCATTTGGGTTGGCTGGTGGCTGTTGCAGCCATTGCAGCAACTTTTGGGAGGTTCCAGAAATCGTTTGCCCCTAGCCGCGGGCATCGCCGCTGGCCTCAGCGTCGTGGCTGCTTCGATTAGTGTAGCGATCCAATTGGCAATTTCTGGTACAGTAGGGCTCAATATCGCATTGCCAGCAATGGTAGGCGTACATATTTTAATTGGGATTGGCGAAGGGGTAATTACAGGCGGCGTTTTAACTTATCTCGTCAAAGTGCGGCCGGATTTACTGCCGGGACAACAGCCACAATTGCAGAAATGGGTAGTGCCAGTAATCGGAGTTTTATTAATTTCCGGGGTGCTTTCACTGTTCGCTTCAAGTTGGCCTGACGGGTTAGAAGCGGTAGCCGAAAAATACGGATTTAAAGATAAAGAAGCTGTGGCGATCGAAAATCCAACTCCTTTAGCAGATTACACAGTTAAAGGATTAGAAGAACAGCCTATTGGTACTAGCATTGCTGGACTTTTAGGGTCTGCTTTCAGCTTCGGCGCGGCTTTTGGGATTGCTCAGTTGGTGGTAAAACCTAAAGATGTCTAAACTCTCCATACCTTTTCGATTGCGAGTGTCTCTCACAATTGTGATTGGCATGGGTTTTCTGAAGACAGGCGCTTGGCTGTGGCTGGGAATTTATGGGGCGATCGCACTTTTTTGGTCGTTTTGGCTCCGGGCTCCGGTGCGAACCCTAGCGCAACTGTTGGGAGCAGAATTGCTTTTTCTCTCCTTATTAGTGCTGCCCCAAGGTTGGGAACGCGCCAGTTTTTTGTTGCTGCGTTCCCTAATTTGCCTGCTAATTATGAACAGTTTTCTGCTAACTTTGCCACCCCACAGTTTCGGAATCGCCCTCAAAGGATTACCCCTACCAGCAGGTTTGCAAGAGATTGTACTTTTAACAGGACAATACTTAGAAATCCTGCTGGCCGAAGTCAACCGCATGAAAATATCTGCCCAACTCCGGGGCTTGTCCGGTACGGGAGGATGGCTGCGTTACGCCAGTGCTTCCATGATCGGAGCGCTTTATTTGCGAAGTCTCGATCGGGCCGAAAGAGTACACGCAGCCATGCTAATTCGCGGCTATAAAGGAAGTTTGCCCTCCGACTCAAAATCGACACCAAAAGAGCGACTCTGGCTGACATTAGCAATTTTAATAGCAGCCGGATTAACAATAGCTTCTTACGGTTATTCGTAATTGGGCCTTGGGCATTTAACTGGTTCCCGGCTCGGCCTGGGAATCGATATCCAGAGGCTCTGCCTCGCTTCTTGCGGAGGAAAAATGGAGGCAGAGCCGACCGATCTGCGTTACCAGGCAGAGCCTGGTAACGAGTTAAAATTATTCAATCTAAAATCTAACATCTAACATCTAAAATCGGATGACTAATCTCAAATCCGCACCAACAATCGAAGTGCAAGACTTAGTATTTGGCTATCCCGATCAAAAGCCAGTATTGCGGGGAATTTCTTTTAGTTTGCAACCGGGAGAAAGAGTTGCTCTACTCGGTCTGACCGGTGCTGGTAAAAGCACTTTGCTCGAAAACTTGATCGGATTAAAAATGCCTCAATCAGGCGAGATTAGAGTGCAGGGAAAAAAGTTGGAAGAGGCGACTCTATCGCAGGCGCGCAGGCAGATTGGATTTTGCTTTCAAGATGCTAACGACCAGCTATTTATGCCGACTATTTTAGAGGATGTCATGTTCGGGCCGCGCAATTACGGAGTGCCGCCGGGAGTTGCGCGCGATCGAGCTTTAGCCCTATTAGACGAATTTGGTTTAGTAGAATTTGCCAACCGTTCGGCCCACGAACTTTCGGGAGGTCAAAGAAGATTAGCAGCCTTGGCAGCAATTTTAGCATTAGAGCCGACAATTTTAATCTTAGACGAGCCGACGAACGGACTCGATCCCTCGTGGCGGCGTCATTTGGCTAAGGTTTTGTCCCAATTGCCGATCGAGGTAATTTTGATCGCTTCTCACAATTTGAATTGGATCGGGAAAACAACTCAGAGGGCTTTAGTTTTGGCGGATGGTGAGATTAAAATTGACAGAAAAACCAAAGATTTGCTGGCAGATAAATCAACTCTCGAATATTACAATTTGCCACCAGATTGGTAATTAACTATTGACCCTTACTCATTACATAAAGCAATCATTACTAATTACAAGCGATGGTAACGATGCGGTGGCAATCACAGGCAATGTATATCTGTAATTAAAGCTCGAATTTACGGACTGCTTCATTGTACAAATGAATAGCCAAATCGCGCAAAATTTGCTCATCTTGGAACTCACTTCCTAACTTCTGTTTTGCCATTTGAACACACATTTTCATCAATTCTGACGAACTTTCGATGTGAAGTGCGATCGCACTTTGGTTTTGTTGAAACCCGACCTCGATTTCCGCCAGCATTTTGATTGATTGATAATTAGCAGATTGTTGTAAATTTGCCGCCATTTTTTCCTGCTTTTTTCTTTGGACTTCCTCGGAAAAACCCGCAGCAATGAGCCCCGCAGGTAACGCAAAAATTCCGATTCCCAAAAATGCTAATATTGCGCCTAAAAATTTACCTAAAGGAGTGATTGGATAAATATCACCGTAACCGACAGTAGTTAATGTCACCACTCCCCACCACATTGCATCGAGGATGCTCGCAAAAGTTTCTGGATGCGCCTCGTTTTCAACAAAATACATGACGCTAGAGGCAAATATTAACAGAATAAAAACTGCAAATGCAGTGGCAATTAACTCCTCTTTTTTAGCGTACAATACTGCTCCCAGAGTTCTGAGCGATTCTGAATAACGGCTCATTTTTAGCAACCGCAATAAGCGCAGTAGGCGAATCAAATTAACGAAGCTTAAATTAGGAAATAACAGCAATGAGTAAAAGGGTAGGATTGAAATTAAATCGATCAGACTTAGCGGTGTAAGACCGTATCTCAATCTTCCCCAAAGCGCGTGGCTGTATCTGCTATCGACTGTACAAACCCACAGCCTCAAAAGATATTCAAGTGTAAATACTAAGGATGAAACAATTTCGATATTTTCCAAGATTAACTTTTGTTCTAGCGACAAGGTGGGCGAAGTAGAAGCAATAAAAGCTGCGACGTTAATCACAATTAAACAAGTTATAAAAATATCGTCTACTAAACTGTATAAATTGCCCACTTCGGATTTTTCTAAGATTTCATAAATTTGAGTTTTAATTTTTTTTTGCATCTAATTTTTCCCTAAAAAGTAGCAAGTAACCCTCGATCGTTACTACAGTATAAGCAATTATATTCAAAACAATAAGCAAGACTTGCCTTACGGCTAAAAATCTGGTTTCTTGAGAGAGGCCTCGTTGCGAAACTCAATATTGATCGTGGAAACTGGGTTGTTTGGGGCAACGGCGTTCTACTAAAATTTAGAGTTAATCTGAAAATAATTTCCAACTATTACTGGGTTTGCAGGCAAAAATCATGAAGGTAGCCGTATTCAGCACCAAATCCTACGATCGCACATTCCTGGAAGCAGCGAATGTCGGCGGCAAACACGATTTAGTTTTTTTTGAACCGCGTCTGAACCTGGAAACCAGCGTTTTGGCTGCGGGATTTCCGGCAGTCTGCGCGTTCGTGAACGACTCCTTGGACGCGAAAACGCTGCTTAGCATTGCCGAAAAAGGCGTCCGCTTGCTGGCCCTGAGATCCGCCGGATTCAATCACGTCGATTTAGCAGCAGCGAAGGATTTAAATCTAACTCTCCTCCGAGTTCCTGCTTATTCTCCCTACGCCGTCGCCGAACACGCAGTCGCTCTGATTTTGTCCCTCAACCGCAGAATCCATCGGGCCTACAACCGCGTCCGCGAAGGCAATTTCGCCCTAGACGGCCTCTTGGGTTTTGATCTCCACGGCAAAACGGTGGGAATCGTCGGAACAGGCAGAATTGGCGCAATTACTGCCCAAATTCTGCACGGATTCGGGTGTCGCCTGCTGGCATACGATGTTTACCAAAACCCAGATTGCCTCGCCCTAGGCATGGAATACGTCGCACTCCCGGAACTATTCGCCGCCTCTGATATTGTCAGCCTCCACTGTCCGCTGATACCGGAAACTTACCATTTAATCGGTGCAGAGGCGATCGAGCAAATGAAACCGGGAATGATGCTGATCAATACCAGCCGCGGTCAGTTGATTGACACTAAAGCTGTCACCAAAGCACTGAAGTCTGGTATAATTGGCTACCTCGGCTTAGATGTTTACGAACAAGAGACTGATCTGTTTTTTGAGGATTTGTCAAATCACGTTATTCAAGACGACGTTTTTCAGCGTTTGCTGACTTTTCCAAACGTCCTGATTACCGGACACCAAGCTTTTTTCACCGAGGAAGCTTTGAAAAATATCGCCGAAACCACGATCGGCAACATCACCGACTTTGAACAAGGACGCCCTTGCCCGAATCAAATCGACCTCGATCAAGTGAAAAAATGAGTCAAAAGACCGATTTGGCAGCGAAGGCAATTGTTTAAAATCAAGTCATATCGTTATTTTTGCTTGCAATTTGTGAAACTCTGCCTTAGTCTCATCAATTAGTCCCTGCAGCGCGGATGCTGTGCTAATTGCCGGAGAATTATACTGGCAGCAATTCACAGCCTGCAATTTTACCTGACAACGGAGGAAGTATTCAATGACACAAGCTAACTTTTCGGACGAGACACAAACAATCACTGAAGTCGTGACAGTAGATCTGGTTGAGGACAAACCGGGGGTCATGACTACAGTGACAACCACAGAAACAACGGCCAGCCAGTTCCAAGATATTAAAGACCAAGTTATTACAATTTTGTCGGAACTTCCAGCCTATCTCTCTAATTTTTTTGCTGACTACCAAAAGCCCCTCATAACAGTTGGTTTAATCCTGGCAGGCGGTATTAGTATTAAGGTAATGCTGGGAGTTTTAGGTGCTCTTAATGATGTCCCGTTGGTAGCTCCAATTTTTGAGTTGATTGGCATGGGATATACGGGTTGGTTTGTTTACCGCTATCTGCTCAAGGCTTCTAACCGCCAAGAGTTGTTAACGGAAATTGATTCTTTAAAAGAACAAGTTGTAGGTAAAGATCCTTAAAGAGATGTTGAAGGAAGAGGGAAGTTCGGCAACGGATTCGCTCGACGGATGTAACGGATGTCAGGAAAAAGGAAGAAAGAGGGTTTTTCCCACTCTCTCATCTCCTTCCTAATCTCCACTCCTCCCTCTCCTCCCTCTCCGTCTCTCCAACTCTCCCGCTCTCAAGTTGGATGGCAAACTTGTTGTAAAGTGGCGGTAAAGTCGGGGTAGGAAATGGCAGCAGCTTCAGCCCGGTGAATGTTAGTAATACCTGTGGCGTTGAGGGCTGCGATCGCCAAACTCATCGCTATTCTGTGGTCGGTGTAGCTGTCAACATCCGCGCCGGTCAAAGGAGTTCCCCCGGTAATTTCTAAACCGTCGGGTAACTCGGAAATTTGGGCTCCCATGCGGTTGAGTTCCGCAGCAGTCACCGCCAGTCGATCGCTCTCTTTGACCCGCAACTCGGCCGCATCTCGAATTATTGTAGTACCCGACGCAAAGATCGCCGCTACTGCCAAAATCGGGATTTCGTCAATCAGTCGGGGAATTAAGTCGCCCGCAATGGTGCATCCCCGCAATTGGCCGGAACTACGAACCAAAATATCGGCTACAGGTTCTCCGGCGGCCTCTCGCTGATTTTGCAGTTCAATGTCGGCCCCCATCATTTCCAAAGCTTCCAAAATGCCTGTACGAGTTGGGTTGACGCCGACATTTTCGACTACGAGCTCCGAACCCGGGACGATCGCCCCAGCAACTAGCCAAAATGCGGCCGAACTAATATCTCCCGGTACAATCACATTCTGCCCTTGCAGTTGTGTCGGCCCAGTGACTGTCACGCTACAAGTTTCTGGATCGACGCTCAATTGGGCTCCAAACGCTCGCAGCATCCGCTCACTGTGATCCCGCGACAGAACGGGTTCTGTGACTGTAGTTTCTCCACTTGCCATCAAACCGGCGAGCAAAATGCAAGATTTAACTTGAGCCGAGGCGATCGGAGAATGGTAGTGAATCGGTTTTAACTGCTGTCCTAGTATCGCTAAGGGAGCTAAAGAATTACTTTTTCGGCCCCAAATTTGCGCTCCCATTTGTTGCAGCGGTTTAATGACGCGCGACATGGGGCGCGATCGCAAAGAACTGTCACCCGTTACTGCATAAAAACGCCCCGGATGAGAAGCTAAAATTCCCAACATCAGCCGCATCGTCGTGCCGGAATTGCCAGCGTCCAAGACTTCTACAGGCTCCTCTAACTCGCCAATTCCGACGCCCCTGACTGTCACCCGTTCCGCGTTGAGTTCAGAAACTTTGGCTCCCAGGAGCGAGAAACATTTAGCCGTGCTGCGGGGGTCTTCCCCTAGGAGTAGTCCCTCAATAGTAGTTTCACCTTGGGCGATCGCACCCAACATCAAAGCTCGGTGAGAAATCGACTTATCGCCGGGAACTCGAATCCTCCCCACCAGTGATAAGCCCGAAGCAGGTTTTTGAATGCTTAAAGTTTGGCTTTTGTCAAGAAGCGTAGTAGTTATAATGTCAGCTTGCATTGAGATAAACTAGGATTGGATGGCGTTAGCTATCCTACCTTTTTCCCAGCCCTAAGTCAGTCGTCTTTTGTACGGCCTGCGGGTTTTTTCCCAATGTGTCCGGTTAACTTAAAAGCTGATAAAACTCGCCCGGAGACTCCGCTGTCAGTTCTCGATGACACGGAAGTACGGACGCAACGGCACGGATTTTACATTAATTTCACCAATATTATCCGTGTATCTGCTTAGATTTCATTTCCAGCTCTGAGTTATCGACCAGATGATTGAATTGTGACTAAACAATTTTAGATTTTCGATTGCGAGTTGTAGATTTTTCATTTTGTTAAGCAAAAGCTCCGGAATTTGGAACCCAGCCAATCTAAAGTCTAAAGTCTAAAATCTCAAATCTCAAACTGCCCGATCCACAACAACTCCTAAACTTTTATTTATGCTGACCCATCACCGCAAGCCTGTAAGTTTATCCCTGGTATCCACAGATTTACCTTTGTGGTCAGTTGTTGAAACCGCTGCTACGCTTTATCAAAAAGACCGGGAGCGTTTTCACTTGTTGTTGCACGAACCAGCAATAATCGATCGCGAATTTTCCGACGGTTCCGACAAATCTGCCGAGCAAGTTACAATCTTACCCCCAACTACAAAACCCCGGTTGCTCTGGCTAGAAGTTTCGCCTTATCGAGTCATTATGACGATGCAAGGAAACGGCAAATACAGTTACCGCCACTGCTGGGAACGAGGAATGTACGGGCTGAGCCGTTATTGGCTTCAGGGCGAATCGCTGGCGACTCCCGAACAGTTGCGACTCCGTAACTTCACTCGCAACTTGACGCTGACAGGAAAGCCGGAACCGGATCACCTGCGGTTAGAATACGAGTTGTGGTCGGAGAAAGTACAACTCGGTCGCTATATTTTGAATCTAGAAATTCATCACTAAATTAGGTAATTGCAAAGGTGTACATAGTAGGTGAAGGCGACGCATTCCTCCAATTCATTCACCCCCCGTGGGTTGTTGGAGTTCGCGTGGCCATCTCATAACTCAAAATTATTAGCCTTTAGCGATCGCTCTTACAATAATTAATCAGTTTGCTAGTCAAAGCGTCTTGATTTGCGGCTGCTTGATTTGCCTGTTGGCCGGCTCTAATAATATCTGCTTGAGCTGTTTGGATTTGCTCTCGACCTTCTATACTTGAAGAAGCGAGATTGCCAGCCTGAAGGCTTTTGCTTATGTCGCCGAGTGCTTGACTAATTTCCTGGAAGGATTTAACCGATGGCTGCTGAATTTCTTTGAGGGTTGGATCTGTTATTCGCAGAGCCTCAAGTTCATTCGCTATCAGGTTCAAATTTTTAGCTAAATGCTCGGTCGTTGCAGCATCGTTGCGGTCTTTATCAACATCAATGAGAGCGTTGCCTTTGTTGACAATTTCAGTAAATTTAGTACACTGGACAGCTCGGCTATTGCTGCAACTAATCGTCAGCGTACAGCAAGCAACAACTATCAGCAGGATGGCAATCTGTTTGCGAAAAAAGTACATGAACCCTCGGTTGCAAAAAAAAGTAGATTCTGGGATGGTGTAGTAGAGTGCGTCAGCGATCGGCCGATATATCGACTGTCGAACAACTTTCGCGACATTCAGACACGCTCTACTAAGCTAAACTACGTACCTGTTTAGGAACTATGGTCAAAAACAGCAATAACCTAAAGAAGGGAAGCATTTGGGGATATCTTACCCTGCTTTTGCCTATTTCCTTAACGGCGGTTGCCAGTTTCGAGTCGGGAACGATGTTTTGGGCGATCGCCACCACAGCGGGCATTGCTTGGGCTTGGAGGCTGTACCAGCAGCAACAAAAACACAAACTCGCTCATTTAGACTCGGTTTTCTACAAGTTAATCAAGGAAAATCAAGGGCGAGTTACGGCTTTGGATTTGGCGATGAATGCAAAACTCCCCGGAGAAAAGGTTCAAGAGTATCTCGACGAACGAGCCTCTGAGTTTGCAGCGGATTTTGAAGTGACAGAACAAGGCGGAATTTTGTATTATTTTCAAATAGCTCCACCTGTCAATCAAAGCGAAACAGCTAATGCGGGAATAGCTGTTCAAGAGCCTCCCACAAATCGGGAAAAAGCACAAGATAAAAAACCAAATTTATTCCCCATTGCTCAAACCAAGACTCCTGAAAAACCCAAAATCTCTTTTACCCAGACGGAACTCTCCCGCAGGTTCAAAGTTCACGCAACTACGATCGGCAAGTGGAAACTTAAGCCGGAGTTTGCTCAGTGGAGCCGCGAAAAAGACCCGGAGGCGATCGCCTGGGAATATTCTACAGAAAACAAGCGATTTTATCCCAAAGATTGAGTGCCTCCGGTATAAGCCAAAATATATCAATAAACCCCGTTTATACGACGCTCTGCGGTTGCTAACGAAGAATTTGGGAAGAAACCGGGTTTCTGAGACTTGAGCGCGTCCAGCACTGACTTTACTGCCGTTGACCGATCGACCTGTGTAGGTTATTTTAAGTAAAATCCTCTATAGTTGAGTTTGCCAAATAAAAATCGGTAAATTCGATCGTCCTATCTGTGACTTTTTTTTCCTATGTCCAAAACAACCTTGCGAGTAGTCGCCCGCCTCGCTGCCTTTCCCGACAAAGTAGCAGAACTTAAATCTCTGCTGCTGAGCATTATGGAGCCCACTCGCAAAGAAAAAGGCTGCATCAAATACGAACTCCTGCAAAATCAAGCCGATCCCACAGATTTTACCTTCGTTGAAGAGTGGGAAAGTGCAGATTTGCTGGAACTACATCTCGGTTCAACTCACATTCAAGACGCTGTGCAGAAATTAGACGGTTTGGTCGTTGGGCCTCCAGATATCCGCCGCTATGAATTGCTAGCTTAATCCGGTTTTTAGAGCAATTTTATTAAGGGTTGGTGAAATAGCTTCTACCCCCCTAGCCCCCCTTAGTAAGGGGGGATAAGATTGAGATTTAAAAGTGTAGTAACTTCCTCAAATTTATGATGTCTGCAACAATAAAACAGTTATTTATTTATCCAATTAAAGGGCTGACACCGCAAGAAATGTCGGAGTTTGCTTTAACAGCAGGACACGGAATTAAGGGCGATCGAGCTTTTGCCTTAATGTTTGCAGATAATCTGGAAGCTGCAAAAATGCCGGCAGACAATGTGCCTTGGATGAGCAAAAAAAATTTTGCTGTCCAAAACGATTGGCCTCTGTTAGCAGCTTTGGAATGTGATTATCAACCGGAAACGACGGTTGTAACAGTCAAGCGTCAAGGATTTGAAGTGTTATCCGCAGAAACGAACACAGCAGCAGGACGCGATCGCATCGGCGCTTTTTTCACCGAATATCTGGCGGCAATTGAACCCACAAAAGAAGCGAGACACCCGCAGTTTGCACCTTTGCACTTAGTCGGCGACAGCAGCGGCGAAACTCGTTATCCCGATCGAGAACCCGTACACATCTCTTTACTCAGTCAAGCCACATTAGACCAATTAACAGAAATCGCTCTTCAAAACATTGACGTGGGCCGATTTCGCCCGAACATTGTGCTAGAAGGTATGGCAGCTTGGTCAGAATTTGAGTTGATCGGAAAACAGTTTCAATTAGGCACGGCGCGCATAGAAGTTACAGCACGAATCGGTCGCTGTGTCAATATAGAAGTGAATCCAGAAACGGGCGATCGGGATATTTCCCTACTCAGTTTACTCCAAAAGGAATTCGGTCACGCACAAACTGGAGTTTTAGCCAAAATTATCAACAGCGGCACAGTTAAAATCGGCGATGTTGTGACTTCTTATTAATAAAAACCAACATTAAGATTGTGAATGCTGCCTAACTTCCTCTACTGATAAACCGAGTGCTTCTGCCACTTGCTGTGTATTCAATCCCATTGCCAACAACCGAGGGATGGCATCCCGCCGTGCTTGGGCTTCTGCACTCAAAGCCTGCTCTGCTAAGGAAGCTCGTTCTGTACCTGTCAGCAGCAAATTGCCCTCGCTGTCCCACCACCGCAGCCACAGCATTGTCTGGTTTTGATAACTGCCTTGCCACAGTCCTAATTCTACGCCCATTGGCGCGATCGGATAATGACCGCGATCGTTCGGAAGCAACTGCTGGTAAAACCCGTTGTTCAGGTTGTAAACCTCCAGCCTGCCACTATTGATCTCATAGATGCCATAAAACGGAATCCGCATGATCCGCTCATATACCCAAAACTTCCCAGGTCTTTGCGCCGCTCCAACTTCCGAGTACGATAGTGGGGTTGTGTCCCGCTCTTCTGAACCATCTCCTGATGCGAACTCCAAAGCAATCATCGGAGCCATGAATTCCCGCCACAGCACGTAAGAGCGACGGATCTGATTTCCTAATGTTGGTGGCACATTCGGCACGTAGAACCAGTCTGGAGCTTCTGCTCCCTTTTCAAGCGGGTCAGTTTCTCGCCAGTAGATGCCGCAGTCTTGCCCTATAGCATATTGCCCATCGGGATGAAGCTCTTGCAATACCGACCCGATAGAATCAGTCAAAATAATGCTCTGAGGATGCTCCTGAAAATTCTTCACAAAAGTGCCGTCTTCGTCTGGCAGTTGAGTGTGGTCGGGGAAAGGAGAGGGAAGGACAATTTTTTCGGTTGCCGGGGTCATGCGACCTCTCAAGTATTGCAGCTTACCTGAATATCTTAACTTATCCTGCTTCCGGCACCCTTACCTTATTACCAATCAAGTTCAGAAAACTCGTGCCAAAATGTTGAATCTCCAAAAAATTAGCATAAGCAGGAGTTGATTTGTAAACTCTAAAAGTCCGCATAATTCCCAAAGTCGCGGCACTTTCCAGCGGGCCGATAAAGCTAGTATCCCTGTCCAAAAAATGAGACTGCTTAGCCCAGTGTGCCATCTGTTCCGCATTCAAAAAATAGCAGCCGGAATGAGGATTCAACGCCCGCTCAAAAGCGACTGTTTGTTCCATTATTTTTCCCATTAACTGCCGCTGCTCCTCTACATTTTGAAACGGAGAAGTCGCTGAGTCGGCTAAATCACCATCAACATATGCTTTAAAAACCGCGCCTTTAGGCGCTATTTCATAGCGATTAGGTTGCAGTAAATTCCCATTTCCTCCGTGATGCGTAAACCACTTTAATTTACTAAAAAACCACGGATCGTGCAGAACTAAATCATCTTCCAAATAACAGAAATAATCGTATTTGTTAAGACACGCTCGCAAAACTGCTTGACACTCAAACCCCAAAAGCAGCGGTTCGCATTTGGTAGCGTGGTGCATAAAACATCTGGGCTGCACGGGCAGTTGAGGCAACAGATGATAACCTTGAGTAGTGCAAATAACAATGTCAATTTCGTGCTGTTGAGATTGATTTGCTGGGATAGTTGCACATTCGCTAATGTCAATCATGGACTGAGATTTGCCGTACAAAGCTTGCAGCGCTGTCACGCAAGCGGTTAAAGCATTCAGTCGCGGTTGCGGATCATTTCGCTGGGAAGCGTGTTTCCCCTCGCCACTGGGATTGTAAAAGTGAGCAATAGTGAATAGAATTCGCATTGGTGTGGAGTAACAATTAGAAATTAAACAATAAAACAGTAAGATCGCACAATAACCCTATAAATCTTACCGCACTTAGTCACCAAATAACTCCGGCAGGCGATCGCGCAACTCAGCATTTAAACGTGGCAACTCGTCTCGCATCTGTAAGTACCAATCTCGCCGCTGTCGGTAGTGCCCGCACAGCAAGCGGTTGGATCGCACCCATTCGTAAGCATTCGCGGCTATTTCCCGACGCCGAGAAGTGTCTGAAATCAGCGAATTTAGTTTGGTTTCAAACTCTTTTTCATATCTATAAATCAATCCTGTTTCACCTTCGACAATCGAATGTTCGTACACGGTGGGACTTGCCAGCACCGCTACTCCCCGCGCTGCACATTCAATAAATTTTAAGTCGGATTTCGTTTCGTTAACCGGGTTGGAAACAAGCGGCAGCAAAGCTATATCGCAACTATACATGATTTCTTGATACCGTTCGTAACTGCAAAAGGGTTCAAATTCTTTTTGCTGTATTTTCAATGATTCAAAAAATTTTCTGTCGTGGATTACTTTAACTCGAATCCGGTGCTTGTGTGCGACTAAAACTCGATTTAGTGCTGCCATAATCGGCTGCCAATCTTTTTCGCGGTTGAGTGCACCAAAAAAAATTGTGACTGTATCTTCTGTCGGATAAATTCGCGGCGGAGGTAGATAAGCTAAGTGATTGGGAAATACAGCCACATTGGGATTGTATTGGCGCAAAATTTTTGCGAGGGGTTCTGTAGAAGTTTGCACGCAGTGACAGCCGCGATAGCTGAGGTAATTATTATCTGCATATTCGCGGCGGCGGATGGGATTGTCGTCAATTTCAGCTACTATTAAATAGCCTTGTTGCAACAGTTCTTTGAGCTGGGGAATATAGCCGGGATATTGCATAATTGTCCGCTGCCAAATGAAGACTTTTTCTTCTTCCGGCAGAGGGGAAATTAATCCTGCTGTTTTCACGCCGGATACGGTGCGGACACCGGGAATTGTGGCGCTAAATTTGTCCGGTTCCAAAACTCGCACGCGATCGCACCCTGTAGGAGCCATAATGATAGTCTGAATCAGCAGCCTGCGCGCAGGTACGGTCGATTTGGTCGATCGCACGATATAATGTTCAGCACCTGTTTCCGTAGCAAAGCTGCTCGATGTTAGCTCTAAAGCCTTTACCATTGGATGCAGTAATTCCTGAAAGTGGACAAAATTTTCGGTTTTGTGTCCCTTCCCTTGAAATTCATAAACCTGCAATCCGGCTTGAGCAAATAGTGATTTAATACTTTCTAGGGTAAACCAGTGCTGCATCTTACTGTCGGGATTCTCCCACTGTCCCCGCAGCAGATTGACAATCCGCCGCCAGTATTGAACATTAGGGATTCTGGCGAGAATTTGCCCCTCTGGATTCAGCAAAGCACTGTACTGCTTGAGGACTTCCCAGGGATTTTTCAGATAGGGTAGCAAGTCGCCGAAAATTAAGCAATCGACAGTTCCTGGAGCGATGTCGAGACTTTCGATGGCAATTTCTTCAATATCGGCTACTGTCACCCAGTTTAGCCGATCGACTGCAATTTTAGCTTTTTCTCGATCGCATTCAATGCCAATATACTGACAATGGGGATTGATCAGCTTGTACTGTTCGCCCGTCGATCCCGTACCGCAGCCAATTTCAACAATGACTTTAGCATCCGGCGGGAGCAGCTTCAAGAAGTCGTGGTTGACGCGATCGATCACTTTGTCTAAAATTCCTGATTAGTTTATCGTAAAATAAAACAGAGCAACCCATGCCGACAGACAACCAGCCGAAGGTTAGCATTGCGATGCCAGTATACAATGGCGATCGCTATCTTTGTCAAGCACTAGATTCTCAGTTGCGAGCTTTTTTTCTTTTCTATTCTCTTGGTCTGCGTTAAGAGCGTTTCCTGTAAATCTTATTCACCAATCCTCCAGGATTGCTATATGTTAGCAAATATTCGGCAAAATTATAATTTCTTCTCTACCCTACCCTTTTTTAGCGCAATTGAGCCGATTAATTAATTCTGCTTTTCCTCAAAAAATCCACACTACACTGTGCTAAATACATTAGAAACTATGAACCCTAATCTAGGAATGAACATCGCCGGCTACATCAACGGCGAATTTGGCATAGGAGAAGGTGTCAGAGCAAACATCAGGGCTGCAGAAGCCGCCAACATTCCTTTCGTCATCAACAATTTTACCCGCAGTCCCCACCGCAAGAAAGACACCACCTATCAAAATTTTAGCGAAGATAATCCCTATCCCGTAAACTTAATTCAAGTCAACGCAGATGAAGTTGCAACCTTTATCAAACATATAGGTTCCAGTTATTTTGACAAAAAATACAACCTCGGCTTTTGGGCCTGGGAACTTCCAGCCTTTCCCCCGGAATGGCAGCCCGCATTTAATCACTTTCACGAAATATGGACTTACAGCAACTATTGCGCCGAAGCAATTGCCGCAGTAGCGCCAATTCCGGTTATCAAAATCATGCCTAGTATTGCTCTCCCCGCACCTTCCCTGAGCAGAGAAGCACTGAATTTACCGAAAAATAAATTTATTTTCTTGTTTGTATTCGACTTTTCTAGCCGCATCGAGCGCAAAAATACTTTGGCGACAATTCAAGCATTTAAACAAGCTTTTGGGGAAGATAACAGCGTATTATTGGTCATCAAATCTTCTAACTCCAACAAATTTTCAGCGGCGCAAGCATCCTTAAACTCAGCGATAGCAAATAATTCAAATATCAAACATCTAGACGGATATTTGTCCAAAAATAAACTTAACGGATTGCTCTATAATTGCGACTGTTATGTATCGCTGCACCGCTGCGAAGGATTCGGCTTAACAATGGCTGAAGCCATGTTTTACGGCAAACCCGTAATTGCCACCGGCTATTCATCAAATACAGAATTTATGAATGTCGGCAACAGCTATTTAGTCAAGTATAAGTTAATCCCAATTGAGAAAGATTTCGGACCTTACAAAAAAGGCAATGTTTGGGCCCAAGCCGATGTCGAACACGCTGCTGATTTAATGCGTCATGTCTTCAACAATTACCGGGAAGCTCAGCAAGTTGGAAGAATAGCTGCTGATGAAATTAAGACTTTACTGAATCCGTCAAATGTCGGGAGAAAAATTCAAAACCGTCTCGAATATATTGCCGGAATTACAGATAATTTCAAAAGCTTGGAGGGCGGAATACGGAAAAAGTCCTCTCAGGGGGCGACAGTAAAAAATGCACGACCTTTAGTTAGTATTTGTATTCCGACATACAACGGAGCAGCATTTATTGGCGAAGCGATTCAAAGTGCTTTGACCCAAACTTACCCTAACATAGAGCTGATTATATCCGACGACGGTTCCACAGACGAAACAGTTGCGATCGCCCAATCCTTCCAATCCCAAACCTCAGTCGATTTCCGCATCGTACTGCACCGCAACTACGGCTTATCACAAAACTGGAACTTTTGCATATCCCAAGCAAAAGGTCAATACATTAAGTTTTTGTTTCAAGACGACTTGCTCGTACCCGAATGTATTGAAAAAATGGTCGCCGTCGCCCAACCAAACCCAGAAATAGGTATGGTTTTCTCCCCGCGCGGCATCACCATAGCTGAAAATGAATCTAACCCGATTTTGCGGAAAGCTTCCCAATCAATTAAAGATTTGCATAAAAGTTGGTCGAATTTAAAATATATTCAGCCCGGAAAAGAATTACTGGCAGATACTAACTGCTTGAGCAACCCCATAAACAAAATTGGCGAACCGAGTACAGTCTTAATTGCCGCCAGAGTCTTTGAAGAAATAGGATTATTTGATTCGGGATTATCTCAGTATGTAGACTTAGATATGTGGTGGCGAATCATGGGGAACTATCACATCGGATTTGTAGATGAAAAACTGTCCTCACTGCGGATTCATCCCGAACAACAAACTTGGAAAAACTTCGCGGCTGGGGAAAATCATAAGGATGTAGTAAGATTTTACAAAAAACTACTAAATAGTCCTGATTACAGTTTCCTCGATCAACAAATCAAACAGACAATCCGCCAAAAGTTGGCATTGAGAACCCAGCCGAGTTTATCGGAATTGTCAGCAATGCTTGATCAATACAATAAATTCCCCTCAAAACAACCTCTTCTCGCGCTGCGCCAATACCGTCAACAGCTAGCTGAATATTGGCTGAATTTGCCCGCAAAAAAATTAGAAAGTGCTTACTCGCAAGACATGGGGAAAGCTCATAAATTGCTACTAGATAGCGCCCTCAAAAATGAAACTTTAACTGAGCAAGAACAAAGTTTGGTCCAGCAGTTATCCTCCAAACTTGCTGAAGTAGGGGAAATTGCTGATAAGATTCAATATCTCCTCGCAGCGATGCTGTACCGCGACGCTTATCAGTTGCCACTTGAGTATAAAAATGCAGCAATTCCCCAGTGGTTTTTTGACGACTTTTTGAAATTTATCTTTCAGTCTCCCGGTTATTTTAAACAAAACTGGGAAATAGAAAGGTACTCTGAATATTTCCAGCAGTTAATCAAGTACGTCGCTGGAAATATCGCCCGTTTTTCAGATTCAGAAGTGTGGCGTTATTTGGCGGCATTTATGGCGAAAAATGTTAGCTTCCAAGCTTTGTATTTGAGCGAGGACAATCTGCTCAATATATTGAGTAAACGAACTGAGATTCTGGAATTTTATTTGAAAAATATCGGCTGTCAAATAGAATGGGATTTTCCTCAAAGAGAACCAGAAATAACTAAAATTCGAGTTGGCTTTTTGCTTGATAAAATTAGTGATGAATCCGAGACTCGTGCTGCAATTCCGAGTTTTGAATATTTAAACAGAAGCAAATTTGAAATTATTGTGTACCATTTCCAGGTACAAGACGAGCGACTGAGGAAATATTGCGAAAGTTGCGCCGACAAACTGGTGCAACTGTCAGAAGATTTGCCCCAGCAAGTCCGAGAAATGCGATCGCACGATTTAGATATTCTGCTAATCTGCACCAATACTACCAACACTTCTCAACCAAGCGCGCTGCTGTGCCTGCACCGACTAGCCCGGGTGCAAATAGCTACCGGTGCGTCAACCCCCGCCACCACGGGCGCCCGAAATATCGATTATTTCCTGACCGGAGATTTGACATTGCCTGCAGGTGCAGCAGCAGAGTATCGCGAAAAATTAATTAGTTTAGAAGGGTCGGGAGTTTGTTTAAGCTATACTGTAGGATCGGCACCTGCCACAGTTGAACCGACTCGCAGCAGTTGGGGAGCCACCGACGAATCTGTAGTGTTCATGTCCGGCGCTCAAGCTTTTACAATTATCCCAGAATTGAGAGAAACTTGGGCAAAAATTATTGCTGCCGTACCAAATTCTATTTTAGTTTTGTATCCCTTTAGTTCCCGCTCAGAAAACTATCCGACGGTGCCTTTTTACAACCAAATTCGATCGCTCTTTGCCGAATTTGGGGTTGACAAAAAGCGCTTAGTTGTGATTAAAGCGCTGCCATCTCGCGCCGATTACATAAAATGTCTGGAATTGGCTGATATATATTTAGACTCCTATCCATACAGCAGTGCCTGCTATGCTGCAGAAGCGCTGTTGGTGGGGTTGCCTGTAGTTGTAAGAAAAGGGCAAACAACTCGATCGCGACAATCAGCCGCCCTGCTCGAAGAACTGCTAATTCCGGAACTGGTAGCAAACAGCGAGAACTCTTATTTAGAGCTCAGCACAGCACTGGGAACGAACCCTGAACTGCGCCAGCACTACCGCGATCAAATTCAGCAAAAAATGGCGGCAAACCCCCAATATCTCGACAGTCGGGCTTGCTCGACCCAACTGGGAGCACTCTTTGAAAGACTATTCCCAGAGTGAAGGAAGAAGGAAGTTCAGCAACTAAGGAGTGTACGGGATTTAACGGATGGATGTTGAGGGAAGAAGGAAGATGGCAGAAGTAAAGATTTTTCCACTCTCCCACTCTCGCATTCCTCTACCATTCTGAGACCCGCGGGGAACCCCTCGCTAGGCAGAGCGTCAAGAAATAGACAGCAATAGCGCTAGCCCACTGACGGTCTGCTATCATCGGGGAATCTAGGGGTTAGTGGTTGTCGCTCTTTTCCTGCCACAGCTAAATTAAAAGGGGAAGCGCAAGTCAGTTGGAGATAAAAAAATGACAGGACTTTTTCAAATAGGCGATAAATTACTGCAAGCTCAGGATATGCCATCGCTCCTGAAGCGGTATCAGTTGATGCCGCAATTCTTGCGGGGTGTAATAGTAGACCAAGCGATCGCATCCTTTAGTTGCAGCGACGAAGAACGCCAATCCGCCGTCGAGAACTTTCTGGCACAACACCAACTGACAGCCCCGGAAGCCAAAGAAGCTTGGCTGCGCGGCCAAAATATGACGGAAGAAGAACTTCAAGAGATGGCCGTTAGGCCCTTGCTGATCGAAAAATTTAAGCAAGCCACTTGGAGACCTAAAGTAGATAATTATTTTTTAACCCGCAAAGCCAGCCTAGACCACGTAGTCTATTCCCTGGTACGCACCAAAAATCCAGCACTGGCAAACGAACTTTACTTTCGCATCCTGGAAGGGGAACAAACCTTTGCTGAAGTGGCCCGCGACTATTCCGAAGGGCCCGAGTCCAAGTCAGGCGGCTTGTTGGGCCCAGTACCCCTCAGCCAGCCCCACCCGGCAATCAGCAAACTTTTGTCGGTCAGCCAGCCAAATCAACTCTGGACGCCGCGTCCTCTGGCAGAATGGATGGTAATTATTCGACTAGAAAAGTTCATGCCGGCCCAGCTCGATGAATCGATGCGGCTGCACTTGATTAACGAACTCTTTGAAAGCTGGCTCGCCGAACAGATATCGCAAATAGGCCCGCTACAGCCCCTCTCCTCCGTGTCTTCAATATCATGACAGTCAAGCATTTTGGTCAGGGGCCCCCGGATTTATCCGTGGAGACTTTAAAAAGCGTAGCATCCTGACAAAAACCCCCTGGATTCATCTGTGGATTCAATCTAAAATCTAAAATCTAAAATCTAAAATTGGATGACTTCTTCCGCTGTTTCCCTCTCCCAAATTCAGGATTTCCTAGCTCAAACACCTCCCTTTGACCGACTGTCAGAGACGGCTCTGACAGCCTTGGTGGCTAAATGCCAACTCCTTGGCTACCGGACGGGGCAACCCCTGTTTGAACGGGAAAAAATGCCGACTCAGGTGGCAATTATCTATCAAGGCCAGGCCCGGCTGCTGGGCTTTGACCAGCGCTCGCAGCGCCACGTAAGTTTACGCTTGGTGCAGTCGAAGGAAATCCTGGGCTGGGCTGGGTTGCTCAGGGGAGTTCCCTGCGAAACGGCAATTGCCTCTACAGATGTGATCGCGATCGTCCTACCTGCCGAAGATTTCCTGAGCGTACTGGAAAAACAGCCGACCTTTGGAGAAGCCTTTCGCGAACACTGTTCCTTGAGCGAAGTATTTGAACTGTTGAGTCTGGAGTTGCAGCGCCAAGCGGACGGCACTTCCAATGTCAAGGAACTCACCCTGCAAGCTTGGCAAGACGCTACAGTTGTCAACGTGCCAAACGGCAACAAAAAAACTCAAGACATCGCCAAAGAGCTAGATGCCGATCGAGTTTGGCTCGTCAGCAGCGGCGTCTTGGGCGACTTTCCCACCGGCAGCCGCTTCTCTGTGGAAAACGCAGCCAAATCCTTAAAAGTAGAAGGTCGCCTCGGCGCCCGTTTGGTCGGCTTCCGGGAACCCCCAGAACCCCAACCCGAAACAGAGTCATTCGATGGCACGACAGAGACAGCAGGCCCTGGGCAGAATCCGCCCGGAAAATTGCTCGACATCAAGAGCGCCCCAGAGCGTCCCCCAGAACCAACAAGCGACCAACCAAAGGATTCGGCGAGATACCCAGTTTTCCGCGCCAAAGGGCAGATTGACAGCCCGCTAGCTTGCTTCCAAATGTTGAGCAAGTATTTCGGCCTCAAATTTCGTCGAGATATCATCCGCAAAGTTCTAGAAAATCAGTTAAAAACCGCTGGTTCTATCAGTATGCAAGCCTGCGGGGCGATCGCCCAAAGCATCGGCCTCACGCCCCAATTGGCGCAAGTGCCAGCAGAAGCCATCAACCGCATTAAAGCCCCCGTAATGATTAAATGGCAAGATACCTTTGCCATTATTTACAGCATCACCGAGCAAGAATTGGTGATCGCCACGCCCGAACAGGGGCTGATGCGGAAGCGGATACCTCAGTTTAAAGAAATCTGGGGCGAATCAGGAGAAGTCCTGCTGCTGCAAGCTCCGCAAGTCGAACAAAAAGAGCAGTTCAGCTTCTGGTGGTTTGTACCGGCCCTCATGGAACACAAGACAGTGTTTTTTGAGGTGTTGCTTGCTTCGTTTTTTGTACAGTTATTTGGTCTTGCCAACCCATTAATCAGCCAAATAATTATTGATAAAGTCTTAGGTCAGCGCAGCATTGACACCTTGGATATTTTGGGAGCATTTCTGTTAGGTGTTGCCCTGTTTGAAGGACTGCTCAACGGTTTGCGTACCTTTTTGTTTATAGACACCTCAAACCGCATCGATGTCAAATTGAGTGCTGAGGTAATCGACCACTTGCTGCGGCTGCCCCAGAATTACTTTGACAATCGGCGCGTGGGAGATCTGGTTTACAAATTCAGCATGATGGGCCAGATTCGGGAATTCATGACGAGTACAGCTCTGACAGTGGTTCTCGATGCGGTATTTTCGGTGGTTTACGTCGCCGTTATGCTCTCTTACAGTGTGCAGCTAACGTTTGTATCTTTGGCAGTGGTACCGATACTGGGGCTGATGATTATTCTAATCAATCCGCTGGTGCTGCGCCTGATAAAACAGAGAAATATGCGTTTTTCTGACTCTCAATCTTATTTAGTGGAAGTAGTCGGCGGGATTCAAACTGTTAAGGCTCAAAATATAGAATTGAAATCCCGGTGGGAGTGGTCGAGCCGCTACGCAAAATACATTACAGCCAGTTTTAAAACAATTATCACGGGGACTGCGGCGGGTACGATTAGCGGCTTTTTAAACCAGGTGGGTAACTTAGCTCAGTTGTGGGTGGGAGCTTATTTGGTACTGGGAAATGAGATTACTTTGGGTCAGTTGATTGCTTTCCGAATTATTTCCGGGAACGTGACTGGTTCGCTGCTGCGTTTTGTGAGCGTCTGGCAGAGTTTCCAAGAAGTCTCGATGTCGATCGATATGCTTAAGGATGTGGTGGATACGCCGACGGAAACCAGCGATGAAGACCGGAACAATATCCCGCTGCCGGCAATTCAAGGGCAGGTTACCTATGAGGAGGTTTCCTTCCGATTTCTGGAGAGCGGCCCACTGCAATTGGCTAATGTGAATTTGGAATTTCCCGCTGGCAGTTTTGTGGGAATTGTGGGTGGAAGCGGTTCCGGTAAAAGTACGGCGATGAAGCTGTTACAGCGTCTTTATCCGCCGCTGTCGGGCCGGATTTTTATTGACGGGTATGACATTTCTAAGGTGGAACTGTACTCGCTCCGCAGCCAACTTGGGGTGGTGTTGCAAGATACTTTGCTGTTTAACTGTACTGTGCAGGAAAATATTGCTCTGAGTAATCCCGATGCGAGTACGGATGAGATTGTGCGAGCTGCAAAATTAGCGGTAGCTCACGATTTTATTATGGGCTTGCCTGCTGGCTACAATACGATAGTCGGAGAGCGGGGTGCGTCGCTTTCTGGGGGTCAAAGGCAGCGTTTGGCGATCGCCCGCACGATTTTGCAAAACCCGAAACTGCTGATTTTGGACGAAGCTACAAGCGCCCTCGACTACCATTCCGAACGCCAAGTTTGCAATAACTTAGCAGAAGCTTTCGCCGGCCGCACGGTGTTTTTCATTACTCACCGCCTGACTACAATCCAAAACGCTGATGTAATTATTATGATGGATCAAGGTTCTGTAGTCGAGCGGGGAACTCATAAAGAATTAATGGCTCTTAAAGGGCGTTACTACTGCCTCTTCCAACAACAAGAGTCATCGAATACCTGATATCTAACAACTCACAACTGATCACTAACGCTTAACAACTGAGAACTAACAAATGGCAATGAAATCGTTAATACTTTCTGAGCAACCAGTCATTCTCGAAAAACCAGCGATTTGGTCGCACTTGTTTTTGTGGATGATCATGCTGATGACCACTTCTGCTGTAGTTTGGGCTTATTTTGCTAGCGTAGAGCAAGCTGTCCCCGCTGTGGGCCAATTAGAGCTCAAAGATGGTGCTAGAGACATCCAAGCACCTGCTACGGGCGCTGTGGTGAGACTTCACGTTGAAAATGGCGATCGTGTGGAAAAGAACCAGCCTCTGCTCACTTTCAACCCCCTTGCACCCAGTGCTGATTTAACATCGATACAGAAAACTAAAGAAGCTCTGGAAAAGGAAAATAAATTTTACGAAGATGTTGTCAACGGCAAAATTCAAGGCGCTGTTCCTTCTAACCTAGAATCAACAATCAAGGACAGACAGAGCCTCACGGCACAAAATCAAGTGCTGCAAGCTTTGATTGACGAACTGTACCTCAATCGGGGAGCTAGCGGAAATTTTGATGCAGCCCAGCAAGGACTTTATGTTAATTATCGATCGGAATTTCTGTCTCGCGTCGCTGCTGCTCAAGGCCAAGTTCAGGAGTTAGAAAAACAACTGAAGCAAGCTCAGGATGCTGAGAAAGCAGCCGGCGATCAAATGACAGTGGCACAGCAACAATTGGGTTTTGCCCAGAACCAATTAAATTATGCTCAGCAGCAGTTAGCTTCTTCGCAAGAGCAAGTAAAATCAGCCCTGGCTCAGAGAGATTTGGCCCAAGAACAGTTAGCGAAATCCCAACAAGTATTGAAGTCGAACCAAAACATTCTAGGCAGACTCGCCCCCCTTGTGGAGGAAGGAGCTATCGCTGAACTGCAAAAAGAACGTCAAGAACAAGATGTTTTCAGGGGTCAAAGCGACGTTCTCAAACAGCAAGATCAAATCAAGCAGCGCGAAGGTGAAATCAACTCTCGCAAAGGCGAAATTAACACACGCCTCGGTGAAATCAATACGCGCCGAGGCGAAATTAACGCGCGTCAAGGTGACATCCAAAAAATTAGTGCTGACATACAGCGCCAGCAAGGAGAGCAAGCACGCATTCAGGAGTCCATCGCCCGCGCCCAAGAACAGTTAAAAAACACCAAGGATTCCTGGGCAAAAGAACTTTACAGCAAAATTGCTGAAAACGAGAAACAAATTGCCAGCAGCGATTCTCAGCTAAGTCGCTTCAAAGTGGAAAACCTGAAAAAGCTGTCTGAGGTGAACGCTCAGCTAGAAAAGGCTCAACAAAACCGCGACACTCAAGTGATGAAAGCTCCCGTATCGGGTGTAATCTTTGATTTGAAGCCTTCTACCAAGGAGAAAGCTAAGTTGGATATGGCGAAAGATCCGATATGCCAATCCATTATTAATACGGTGCTGAAACCGGGCGAACCGCGCCCAGCACGCTGCGAAGAAGCTTATTACGAAGCGCAGCAAACTGAAAAGCTGCTCAAAGTTTTGGATGACGAAAACGGTCTGGAAGCAGTGGTTTACCTCGAAAACAGCAATGTGGCTCTGGTATTGGATGCTTTGAGACAGAAGCGGGCAAAATTGGAGGCGTATCACGGCAAGCAATTAGATGGAGAAAAAATTGACTGTGAAACAGGTAAAAGTTGCGTTTGTCCAGAGAAGGAAGTTAACAGAGAGAAACTGGGTTTGACGAAATACCAATGCGTGCCTGTGGAAGTGAATGTAGAAGCTTTCCCGGCGATGGAGTTTGGTACTGCAGAGGGTGAGGTGATAGAGATTAGCAGCGATGCTGAGCCTCCTACTGAACTGCGGAAATACTACGCTTTCAAAACCAAAATAAAGCTCAAAAATCAGAAGTTTGTTTTGAACAAGGGCAAGGCAAATGAAGTGGAGGTTAACTTGCAGTCGGGAATGTCCGTGAGCTCTAATATCAATATCGGCAAGCGGACTGTTTTGCAGATGTTTATCAACCGATTTACTGGCAAAATGGATACGTTCAAGACTATTAAGTAGCGAACAGTTGACGGTTGACTCTTGACTGTTGACAGCCGGTGACTGTTGAGAGTTGAGAGTTGATTGTCAGTCGAAAAGCTGATGATATCATGTCCGGTCGAGCGACCGGGATTTTTGTAGGGGCGGGTTCACCCACAGTACCTGCGAATAATTCACCCTCTCAAAAACCCGCCCCGACCGGGATATTATGGTTAATCGATCGGGCATGATATGACTAGATTTTACAATTCCGATGCTACCGGATTGGATATTAATGAAAAAAATCATATTATTTACTTTATATCTAATTCCTGTCCTCTTATTAATCGGATTTGTAGCGAATTTTAGCGTTAACGTTCCCGTTGATGACGAGTGGAGGTTAGCTAGCCTTTTTGAAAAATTAGCTGCGGGAAATGTAACTTTTAAGGATTTTTGGGGTTTGCACAGCAACCACCGCATACTTTTCCCTAAAATAATTATTGCGGTGCTGGCTTTTGCTTCGCGATGGAATATTAATTATCAGTTGTGCGTCAGCATAGGTTTGGCTGGGATAACTTTTATCGCTATGTACAAGTTCTCCTCAATGCAAGTTAAGAATGTCGCGGATGATTTGTGGCATTTAGCTAATATTTTAACTTGTATTTTGCTTTTCTCTCTAGTTCAGCACGAAAACTGGCTTTGGGGATTTCAATTAGCGTGGTTTTTTGTAAATTTATGTTTTGTAGCTGCGGTTTATGCGCTGGTTTCAAATCACAAATTATTGCCTAATATTAGAATCTCTATTGCTGCTGTATTCTGCTTTATTGCTAGTTTTTCGCTGGCTCAAGGCTTGCTGTCTTGGTTGGCTGCGATTCCGGCTGTGGCGGCTTTAGAAGGAAATGCAGCGCAGAAACGAAAAAGAGCGATCGCATGGATGCTGCTGTTTGCGACAACTTGTGCTGTTTACTCAATTGATTATAATCCTAGTCGCAAAGCAAGTATTATTTCATTGTTGAATAAGCCGTTTGTGGTGATTGATTACTTTTTAAGTTTGCTGGGTTCGCCAATTGTGCGCTCGCCGGGAATTTCGGCCTTTGTAGGATTGGTAATTTTGGGAAATTTTATATTTTTTGTAGTTTATTTTGGAAAAAAGATTGTATCAAGTTCGATAGCTTCATCTGTGAGCGATCACTCTGAAAAGCCACCTCAAGTCCCGGCGATTGCTTCCTCCCTCGCAATGACAGATAGGAATGACATTGCTGAGAATTATGAGGCTTTACCTTGGCTGTCAATAGGTTTATTTTCGGTTTTATCCGCTCTGTTTATTACGGCTGGTAGGGCGGAATTTGGGGCAATTCAGGCGATTGGATCGTCGAGATATACGACTAATTCGATTTTACTATTAATTGCTTGGGTTCAGCTAGGGCAATTGTTTGTCCGAGGTAATTATAAAGAAACAAAAGCAACGTTAAAGCTTAATTATAAATTTATTTATCGGGTAGTGGCAGGGCTGTTAATTGCTACAATAATTGTTAACTCTGAACAGGCGATCGCCCAATCTCGCTCAGCACTTCTTTACAAAGAAGGCGCTCAAGATTGTTTGCAGTTAATTAACTATCTCGACCCCTCTGATTTTTTCAATAATTCGCCGGAAAGCTGTTTGAGGGTGCTGAGCAAAAAAACTGGGCTGGTGAGAGAAGGCGCTGCAATAATGGAGAAAATAGGTTGGAGAAAGTTCGCGAAAAATGTAGAGTTTATTTCTAATACCGAGAAAGTTTACGGCTATTTAGACAAACCTCAAACTAGCGATAAATCCTTGACTGTTAAGCCAAATGATGCTGTCAAGGCTGCTGGTTGGGCGGTTTGGCCAGAAAAATTGCAACAGCCGAATATTGTACTGCTATCTGTCGGTGATAAACAATCTTTTTTTGCTAACGCCTATGTAAATTTGGACAGTCCCGACATTGCTGAGAGTTTAAAATCTGAGTTATACAATAATGCAAGGTGGGCGGTTGATTTGTCTGGTAATAATTTGCCGATCGCCCAAACTGAAATTAAGGCTTGGGTGTATAATCCTGTTGACAACCAGTTTGTCCAGTTGCGCGGAGGATGAGGAGTGAAAATTTCTGTGATAATACCAGCTCACAATGAGGAGGGCTGTTTGTACGGTACTGTGCGGGCGATCGCCCAGACGCTCGATTTAGAAGGCATTCCGCACGAAATTTTGATTGTGAATGACAACAGTGTCGATCGAACGCTTGATATTTGCCAGGAGTTGTCAGAGACTTTTCCCACAGTTAGATACATCAACAATCAACCTCCGAATGGTTTCGGATTTGCCGTGCGCCGGGGTTTGGCGGAATTTGACGGAGATGCTGCAGCAATTGTGATGGCGGATGCTTCCGACGATCCGATAGATTTGGTAGCAGGATACCGCAAGCTGCAAGAAGGATATGATTGCGTTTTTGGTTCCCGCTTTATCAAAGGCGGATTTGTGGTTGATTATCCAATTCACAAGTTAGCAATTAACCGCTTAGCAAACTGGTTTGTCAAAAGTATTTTCGGCTTGCGGTACAGCGATGTCACCAATGCTTTTAAAATTTACCGCCGAGAAGTAATTGAAGGCGTACAACCGATTTTGAGCCATCATTTTAATTTGACAGTCGAACTGCCTTTAAAAGCAATTGTTAGGGGTTTTTCCTATACGGTAATTCCTCTGAGGTGGTACAATCGGACTGCTGGAATTTCTAAGCTGAAAATCAAAGAGATGGGCAGTCGATATTTGTTTATTGTCTTATATGTCTGGCTGGAAAAACATCTGTCTCGCGGCGACTACCACCGGACTAGAAAGATAGCAAAGTTGAAAGTGAATGCCTGAGAGAATTTTAATTGTTGGTGGTGCCGGTTTCATCGGCAGTTGTTTGGCAATTGGCCTGAAGAAACTGCACCCAGAATGGCAAATAATTTGTTTAGATAACCTGCGTCGCCGGGGCTCGGAATTGAATCTGCCTCGGCTTAAAAGTTGCGGGATTCAGTTTGTTTACGGGGATATTCGCACCGCGGCAGATTTAGATCCAGTTGCACTCAATGCTGACTGCATTATAGATTGTGCTGCGGAGCCTTCTGTGCTGGCTGGTTTTAGTTCGCCTCAGTACGTTTTGCAGACGAATTTACTGGGCACTGTGAATGTTTTGGAGTTGGCGAGACAAACGGGTGCGAGTTTGCTGTTTTTGTCTACGAGTCGGGTTTATCCGATCGCCAGTGTCAAGTCTGTTAAACTGTTAGAGTTGCCAAATAGATTTGCGATCGCCCCCGAGCAAACTTTACCCGGTATATCCGAGTTGGGCATATCAGAAGACTTCCCTTTAAAAGGACACCGTTCGCTTTATGGAGCAACTAAATTAGCTTCAGAATTGCTGATTGAGGAGTACAGGGAAGCATACAATGTGCCGGCAATTATTAACCGCTGCGGGTTGATTACCGGGGCTTGGCAAATGGGTAAAGTCGATCAGGGAGTTTGCGGTTTGTGGGTGGCGGCTCACTATTTTCAAAAGTCGCTGAGTTATATCGGTTTTGGTGGCAGCGGCAAGCAGGTTAGGGATTTACTGCACGTTGAAGATTTGTTGAGGTTAGTTAATTATCAGTTAGAAAACTTTTCCAAATTAGATGGTGAAGTTTTTAATGTTGGCGGCGGTTTGAGCAACAGTCTTTCTTTGGTTGAGACAACTGATTTGTGCCAAAAGATTACGGGTAAATCGATTCCGATTCCTCCTGTTTTGGAGGAACGCGCGGGGGATATTCCGATTTTTATTACTGATTCTTCTAGGGTGATGGAGAAAACTGGATGGCAGCCTGTGATTGGGTCGGAAGCGGCTTTGCAGGATATTTATGATTGGATTGCTGCTAATGAGGCGGTTTTAAGTTCGATTTTGTAGGGATTTTTTAACCGCAGATGCAGTCGGATAAACGCGGATAAACGCAGATGTATCGCTTTGCGTGGAGCTGACTGCATCTGCGAGTCATGAGTCTCTACCTCTCGGGTTTTGTTTCGATGCTTTAACAAACATTTGACCTCCCAAAAATCGCCACAAAAAAGGCAATTTTAAGTAAACTTTTAAAAGCCAGGGCGAGGCAGGTCTGCCTTTTGTTGAAAATGGTAAAAATCTGGGTATAATTAGGTCTATTTCAAAACCGACGGTTTGTAAAAGTTCTTGCAGCGATAAGTGGGTAATGGGTAATTGATGATCGATAAAATCGTAGTATTCTTTAAAAGAATATTTAAAATTTGGTTGGACAACCAAGAGAGAACCCCCAGGCTTAAGCGCCTCAAAGCAAAATGAAATAATTTGTATGAGTTCTTCCTTATTGCGGAGATGTTCAAAAAAATTAGAGATAAATATCCGGTCAAATTGTTCTCTAAGAGCTGGTTTATCGTCAAAAGTTAAAACATCTATGTTCAACACTTTAACATCAGGATGAGCCAATAACTTGGAATCTGGATTGAGATCAATTAAATATTTTTTTTTAGCCTGAATTTGATTTATAAACTCGCAGTAACCGCCACCAATATCTAAAACAGTTGATTCGGGAGGAACATACTCTTGTAAAAACTCGTCAATTAAAACTTTCCATAGTGCCACCTTGGCTTGCAGTTGTCGGGAATCAAATCGATTGGCGTACAATTTTTTGAGATATGCGTCGGCTTTCATAGTAAAATAGCAGAGACTGAGTATGAGTTTATCACTTTCACAGCTAACTATGAATGTTATATCTACCGAAATACCGGAAGTTCTGATCATTGAGCCGAAAATTTTCGGAGACGATCGCGGTTTCTTTTTTGAGAGTTTCAATCACAAAGCTTTTCTCGATAAAACAGGCGTGACGGTCGAATTTGTTCAAGACAATCATTCCAAATCTTCTAAAAATGTGTTGCGCGGTTTGCACTACCAACTGCAGCAGCCTCAAGGCAAATTGCTGCGGGTAGTTGCTGGCGAAATCTTTGATGTAGCGGTGGATATTAGAAAAAGTTCGCCGACTTTTGGGCAGTGGGTTGGGTGTTTGCTGAGTGCAGGAAATAAACGGCAACTTTGGGTGCCGGCGGGATTTGCTCACGGTTTTTTAGTGGTTTCGGAGACGGCTGAAGTTTTGTATAAAACTACAGATTATTACGCACCGGCACACGAGCGGTGTATCCTGTGGAATGACCCCGATTTGGCGATCGACTGGCCGCTAGATGGTGCCCAACCAATCTTATCAGCTAAAGACCAAGCGGGACAAACCTTCAAAAAAGCTCAAGTTTTTTAACAATGAAAATTTTACTCGCAGGTGGCAGCGGACAGCTAGCTCAAGAATTGCAGCCGATTTTATTATCTTCGGGAGAGGTAATTGCGGTCGATCGCACTCGCCTCGACTTATCCCGACCCGAAAGCATCCGTCAAGCAATGGCTGAAATTCAACCGGATTTAGTCGTCAATGCGGGTGCTTACACTGCGGTAGACAAAGCAGAAAGCGAACCGGAATTAGCAAACGCAGTCAACGGCATTGCACCCGGAATTCTCGCAGAAGAATGCGAAAAACTGGGAGCAAGTTTGATTCACTTTTCTACTGATTATGTATTTGACGGCAGCCACGGTTCGGCTTATCAGGAAACAAATTCTACGAACCCGCTGGGGACTTACGGAAAGTCGAAATTAGCAGGCGAGGAAGCAATTCGTAAAGCGGGAAACCGACATATTATTATTAGAACCGCATGGGTTTACGGCAACGGCGGCAAAGGTAATTTTGTCAAAACCATGCTGAGGTTGGGAAAGGAAAAAGAAGAAATTAGAGTAGTAGCAGATCAGATCGGAAGTCCTACTTGGACTCGGGATTTAGCCGAGGCAATTTCGCAAATTATTCCTCTCCTTGGATCAGAAACTTTTGGGACTTACCAGTACACTAATAGCGGTGTTTGTAGTTGGTACGATTTTGCGATCGCCATTTTTGAGGAAGCAGCAAAACTCGGCTTTCCCCTAAAAGTTCAGCGCGTAATTCCCATCACCACCTCCGAATATCCGACACCCGCAAAACGTCCGGCTTTTTCTGTCCTCTCTACGGTAAAAATATCAGCACTTCTAGGCACGCATCCTCCCCACTGGCGACAAGGGCTCAGACAAATGCTGACAAGAGAAGTGAAATAAAAAATTGAGGAAAACTCAAAACGTGAGGGCGGGTTTTGCTGAGAAACCATCTGTTAGATGCAAAGTTTCTAGGCTAAACCCGCTCCTACCCATTAAAAATCTCCCGATGTCTGAATCCATGAAAATCAAGCAACAAGATGTCTTAATTGCCGCCTCAGTTCTCGGCATTCTCATACCAGCGTCATATATTTTGTACTTGATATCCCAAGCGGGAGACTTGTCTAATTTTGATTATTGGTGGATGACCTGGAATTTTTATTCAGTAGACGGTTTCTCTACAAATCCTTTTAATTGGATATTTCGGGCGAACGAGCATTTTGTCTTGATTCCGGCAATTATTTATGGCTTGAATATAGTTGTCACCCAAGGTTCAAATATTGGTTTGTGTTTAGTTGCCTGGTTCTTGGCTTGGATTCAGTGCCACGTATTAATTGCTCTGCTGCCATTCAATTTGAGGCGTTTTCCGCTGCAATTTATCTCGCTCCTCCTTTGCATTTCTATTTTTGATTTTACTCCAGCGGCGGCTCACAATTGGATGCGAGGATTCAGCGGCGTTCACTGGATAATTGCTAATTTATTTGTGATTTGTTCGCTATTTTGTTTGCAATCTTATGTGACGCTTTTGTCAAGAAAGAGGGAGGCGGAGCCTCTGGATATTCATTCCCAGGCAGAGCCTGGTAACGAAGGAGGGAAACAAAATAAGTGGGTAATTGGCAGCATTGTTTTTGGCGTTTTAGGCTGTATTAGTTACAGCACTCCTTTAGCTTTGTGGCCGATATTGTGTGCGGCGGCTGTTGTGCTGCGGTTTCCTCGGCGAATAACTTATTTGTATTTCATTGCTTCGATAGCAGTGATTGGGATTTATTTTTTAACTTATAAAACTCCCTCTCATCACCCTTCTTTAACTAAAACTAACCCGATCAAAACTCTCGAATATATTCCGACTTATCTCGGCGGAATTTTTAGTGAAAATATTATTGTGGCTTCAATTATTGGTATAATTGGTTTGATGGCGGCGACTGGTTTTTTGGGTTATTGGCTATTTGTAAAAAAGGTCGATCGCCCGGATTGGCTGCCTTGGCTATCAATCCAACTTTACACGCTGCAAACGGCGTTAATGGCCGCGGTTAGTCGATCGGGATTTGGCGTCGAACAGGCCACCGCTTCCCGCTACGCCACACTCCCAGCTTTGTTTTGGATGAGCACAATTGTGCTGACAGTATTGTGGGTGCGCGAGTTGCAGCCAACACCAAGAATTCAAGGGCGTTGGCTGACACCGCTGTTTGCAGTCGCGACAGTTGCGATTATTTTAATGTACGGGGTGGGAGGCGAAACTGCAATGGCGATCGCCCGCAGAGCCACCTATCAACCCTTAGTAGCATTATCACTGCAATTAGGCATCACCGACGTAACGTTAATTAAAGACCGCGTAGGCAACAAACCCGCCGCTTTTATCGGGTTAATCGACGCATTAAAAACTAACAACTTAGTGCCATTTAACCGAGACATCAAAAAACACAATTTCTGTGCAGCATTAGACACCAAAATAGACGCAAATTTACTGTCAGCGCCCAAAGACGGAGTACCCGGATATTTTGATACAGCCACCAAACTTGCACCAACAGCCTCCAGAGTAATTGGCTGGGTAGGAGACCCCGAAAACAATGTAAAATGTATTGCCATTCTCAACCAAGAAAATGTCGTTCGAGGTTTCGCCATGTCAGGATTTCCGCGCCCAGATTTAGTTAAATTGTTTGGCCCTTCCTACGAATTCGCCGCTTGGAGAGGATACATTCACACATCACCAACAGATAAATTATTGACAGCCTATGCCTCCTTTAAAAACCGCGAAGGTTGGGTAGCTTTGCGGAATTCCCAAGTTATCAATAAAAACTAAAAAACCTCTCTTTCTCCTCCTCTGCGCCCTCTGCGCCCTCTGCGGTTAATAAAAAAATCTTCTTGACAACACAAATGAAATAGAATAGCCCTATGCCAAAACATCTCAGCTTCGTAATCCCCGTTCACAACGAAGAAGCCACCCTCAAATTGCTGTTTGAAAAAATCCAACTTGTCATGTTTCAAACAGAAATTGACAGTTACGAAGTCATTTTCATAGATGACGGTAGCCGCGATTATTCCTGGCAAGAAATCACAGATTTAGCCAGCAAACATCCCAAACTAATTAAAGCGATTAAAATGCGCCGCAACTTTGGCAAATCCGCCGCACTTTCAGCAGGATTTCGCAATGCCGCAGGGATAATTATCTTTACTCTTGATGCTGACCTTCAGGATGACCCCGCTGAAATTCCCAAATTTTTACATCATTTAGAATCGGGATTTGATTTAGTTTCCGGTTGGCGAAAACAGCGGAACGACCCCCTTTCTAAAACTTTACCTTCCAAGCTGTTTAATGCCGTTGCGTGTTTGCTGACTGGGGTGCAAATGCACGATATGAATTGCGGTTTTAAAGCTTACCGTAGGGAAGTTTTGCAGTCGATTAAATTGTACGGGGAATTGCACCGCTACATTCCAGCTTTAGCAAACAATTTAGGGTTTAAAATTGGAGAAGTAGTGGTGGAACATCATCCGCGAAAGCACGGAAAATCAAATTACGGCTGGGAACGTTATGCGCGGGGATTTATTGATTTGTTGACGGTGTTAGCCACGACGCAGTATTTGCACAAACCGGGTCATTTGTTTGGAGGTTTGGGATTGTGTTTTGGCTTGGTTGGAACTGTTTCGCTGAGTTATTTGATAGTTATTTGGTTTCTGAATTTGGCGGGGATGAATTTTGGGCCGATCGGGAATCGACCTTTGTTATTTTTTGGGATTTTGTGTACAATTCTGTCGGTGCAGTTAATTTCTTTGGGGATTTTAGCTGAGTTGATGGCGCGGAATGTGGATGCTGATTATGTGGACAAGCAAATTAGCGAAATTATTGATGATTCGGGTTTTGATATTTAACCGCATATCTGATTCGGCGGTTGAAACCGCTTCTATACAAACAAAGTCGGCGCAACGCCAGACTGAATAAATCTCTCATGTTTTCAAGAATAGTATTATCTAATTTTAAACAGTATCCATTTGCCCTCTTGCTCTACTATTTCTCCGTCAATATTTGGATGCCAATCGCTGCGAGTCAGGATATAATCGGCATGATAGTTTCGGGCTACTTTGACTAAATCCGCACTGCTGCGGCGGATAAAAAAGTTATTTCCTCCCCAAATCATTTGCGGGTTTAAGGGAACCCCTAAAACAGCTTCCATGCGGTTTTGCCATTCTTTAATGCCTTTTTCGGTAAAGGGAAAGTTCTTGAAGTTGACGACAATCGCTCTGTCGGAGAAAAACTGGAAGCTGGTAACTGAGGGTGGAACTAATACGAGTACATCGCGGCTGCTAATTTGCGAAAAACGCACAGCTAATCTGCTTAAGTCGTCCCTGGGAACGGCATTGATATTAACTCTTGTTTGAAATACATTTAATATAGGTTTGGGCAGAATTCCTGCTACTCCAAAAACTAAGGTGGCGGTAGTTATTAAGGCTAATGTGTGAGTTATAGCCTGTTTGATAGATGTAGCTAGGGAGGTTTCTTCTAAAATGAATGGGAAGGCGAGGATTGAGAAGAGGACGGGGATACTAATTATTCGATCGCCTATTATTTCCCATGAATCAGCCAGCGGATATATGAAGCTGAAAATTACCGTTCCTGCTGCTAAAATCCACAACAATATATTATATCGTTTGGGAAATACGTAATTTTTTGTTTGCCAAACTGATAATACTAGGAAAATGATACCCCGAAAAGGCAAAGTTAGTACAGCTAACAGCAACAAGCTAACAGCTATTTGTTTGTCTCTGTAAAGTCTATCTACCGTCAAAGCCACAGCAATAAATATAATTAATTGAGCAAAAGGGACGGTTCTAGCTAACTGTAGTTTGGCGATAAAAGCCAAAGGGTAAACTTCGACAAATATGTAATTTAGAAACAGCCCAAAAATGGATGTACCAACAATTATATAAAAATTAACCTTGTCTTCTTTTGGCAATAAATCGGAATTTTTGATGCACAGCAAGCCACCCATTATGAAACATATAAAGTTGAACCAATTCCCGACATCCCAATTTGACGGGAGGATGTGGTGGGGGTTGCGGACTTTCGCATGAATGTAGACAAACTCGGCGTTGTCGATAGTGTGAGTGCTGGTAGTACCTGTTAATAACATCGGTACGTAAACGATACTTGCCATTGCTGCTAAAAGTGCGATCGCCAAAATCAGTGTTTTAAACTTTCGCTGTCTTACAGATTCAATAAATAAAACGGGAACCATCATCAATCCTGGCAACAAACCAACTAAAAATTGCAGCAAACAGCCCAGTCCAAAAAATAAATATCCGGTCAGCCATTTCTGGCGCAAACTAAAGTAAATTCCCCAAATTGCGAAACCCATTGCGAAGGTACTGGGTACTGATTTAGTGGAAAATATCAGGGTGTTACCAACATCTGTAAATGAGGCCGCTATACATAAAAAAGCCATCGCTGCGGCAGGCAGTTTGGAATTAGTATAGATATTGATAATTGCGTAGCAAGCTAGGATAAATGAACCGAAGGCGAGGAATTGATAAATAAAGTGCGCTAGGGGAATGCTTGTTCCTAAGTTGGCGAGCAAATAAATAATATAATAATAGTAATATCTCGGATTAAACTTAACCATTTCCTGAACGTAATAGTCATTTTTGTAGAGTTCAGGATTTAACATAAATTGAATTGGCGGCACTTCGGGAAAGTTGCCTCCTATCGGGAAAATATACCCAGTGGCCATCAGGGAGCCGATGATGACAAAAGTATACAGAGATAGATTAAAATACCAGTGGGATTTTTGATGTTTTTGCATTGACGGTTCAACTTACCTACTGACAGCCAAATTGTTAATCTCCAGTCGGCATTGGTTTGTTAAATCCTGTTGGCTGCTACTCAATACCTCAAGCAGCAGATAAATGGGATTTTTGCCCTCAACTAATAGATTTAAGTCGCTCGCACTTTTTTGACTATAAGCCATCTCTGCTGAGTCTATTAATTTACCTTGCTTGTCCCACAAAGTCAAGCGCAGGGCAACTCCCGGACATTGCTTGTTAAGTAAATTGAGTTGGCCGGTAACTTTTACTTTGTCTGAAATGGAACCTAAATACAGGAAAGATGTATCGAGTTTCTTGCTGTTTTTAATTGGATGAGTTACAATATTATATAGGTTATCGGATTCTTGACTGACTGAATAATTTGCACTTGTGTAGATTGATTGATGCAAACTAATCCAATCTAACTGCGTGCCTGGTCGATCGACTATTTGCCGCTGCATCGCCTCCAGAGTCCTAACTGCCGTTGCTGTATCAGTCGGCCTCACCCTCCGGTAAACGCTGACAGTCACGCCGTTTTCTAGCTTAAACTGTTCGGGTAGCAATTGGAAATCGCGGGCAATTTCCCAGTTTTGAGTAAAGGCATCGTACACAAATTTAACAACATCTTGTTCGTGCGATCGCAAAACTTGCTCGTCAGTCGGTAACACCTGCTGAAAAGGCACAGCAACCACCGCATATTTTGACTGCAACAACTCCGGTAGCGGGTAAGTATCGCGCGAGTCAATTTGCGGCCTCCCGATGGTATTTAATTTCCACCAACCCTCCGGCGGGTTTAATTTGCGGTTGGCTTGTCTGAGGATATTAGCATTAAAACTGTTAGAAGCACTGGCAATATAAATCGGTTCTTCATTCGGTGCTAATTTTCGCAGAAACTCTACTAATTTTACAACTTCGTCGTAGTCCGATCGCACTAACGGCGGAAAATTACCCACAAACAGTCTTGGCAAATCAATTTTGAGAGGAATTAACCCGACTGCGGCATTCAAAACCAGGTACAAACCCGCCGCGCCCAGCATCAAATACCGGACTTTTCCCTTGAGTGTCAGCCAAGTTGTCCAGAAAAATGTGGATAGTCCTAAAAGTGCGATCGGTGTAATATGAATTGTATAGTGCAAGTAGCCGTAACGCAACACTAACAGCCATTCAATCAGCGACAAAACCCCAAACAACGAAACAAAAATAGCCGCCGCTGGAACCAGCTTTCGGGTGAGAATTCCCGCCGAAAAACCAATCAGTACCAGCAGCCAAGTTCCCAAACCGTAAAAATCCGCATAACGAGTTAAAATATCATTTATCGGCAAACTCCAAGCGACATACAAATTGCGGTAGTCAACCGTCAGAGCACTGCGAGTAAAATCTCCCGCTACCAACATTAAAATAGTCAAGCTAGTTGCAGCTATCAATCCCAATTTGACAGCGGATTCAAACAAGCATCTGTAGGCAAACGGCACTGTTGCGTCCTTGTCTTTTGGAGACGACAACGACGTTTTTTTACGGTATATTAGTACAATAAACTCGATGAAAGCCTGTAAAGTCGCTGCACCCAAAAATGCGATCGCACTATAAGCAAAATGGCGTCTCAACAGAATCGCCGCCGCCAGCAAAAACCCCATCAACGGGATTTTCCACCAAGATTTCAGCTTAACATCCTGCAAATAAACCCAAATTGCCAAGGCTAGAAACACACAGCCACCAGTATCCAGATATCCCCGCAGAGTCGGTATCCAACTCATCGGAATTAATAAACTCAGCAGCACCGTTGACCAAAACACCCGGCGGGGGTAAACTGGAATTAGCTTGGCAGAAATTGCCCCCAGCAACAGGCGAAACGGCAGCACATAAATCAGGGATACGCTGAGAACGTAACTCAGCCGAGACTCGCCAAATAAGAGAATAAACGGCACTAAGGGCAGACAAATCAACAGGTTTTTTTCCTTAGATAGCGATTCTATAACTCCCCGCCATGCTTTATCTGGCGAGTCTCGAAATAAATTTGCCGTATTGAGTGTAGCAGTGTTGTAGCCCGCGTAATCCCACCAATAAAAAGTATGTTCGCTGGATACATAGATTGATGTTACTGCAACTGTTACGAGAACAAGTAAAAACAGGAAAAACCCATCAATTATAAATTTTCGAGGCAATTTAAAAGAAACAATATCAAATACTCCCATCACTCTAGCAACCCTAAATAACTTCTAAACTTCCTCTTTCTCTATTCCTTCGCGCCCTTTGCGCCTTCGCGGTTCGTTAACTTATCTTAAAACAGTACCTTGCAAAAAACCTTCTAACTTTTCTGCATATTGCCGATTCGCGATCGCACTTGGATGAAGGTCATGAGGTAAATTATTATTTGCAGGTATTTTCAAATCAACCGAAATATCCGCCGTAACAATTCCCTCCTGACTTAACTCCTGCAGCATTTTAGCAGAACCGGCATTAATTCCCGCCACAACTAACTTAACACCATTAGCCTCAGCCACACGGTTAAACTCTTCAATAATTGCCTTAGAAACCTCGTGACTTTTGTACAATCCCTCTTCAAATTGATTGTAATTAACCTCTAAAAAATGGCTGAATGCAGAAACCCGCATCAGCGGGAACTCCTGATATTCAAGTTTTGCCATTTTGTAGGTAAAATTATTTTCTCCATTCAGCCTAGCATCGGGCTGGAATAAAATACCCAGTTTATTCCAAGCAGCCATTTGCTTTCTTCTCGCCCTTAACAAAGTATTGCGGCGGTCGTGAAATCCCGCATAAGCAATCACCGCAATTTTTGGTTTATTTCCTTGTTTGAGTGCTTCTTTGAATTGAATCAACGAGTGCAGCGTGCCGTAGCCGTTAACGCCAAAATTTACTATTTCATACTTGGGTAATTTCTCTTGCAGCAACCAAGAATAAGTTTCGCTATCATTCAATGACCAACCGTAGGTAAAAGAACAGCCAAATATCCAAATTTCTGGCTTTTTTGAAGATAAATTGTAAGTATTGAGGGGATGAGTTATTCTTAAACTATTATTGAGATGAGTTGCATTAAATGAGTAATTGCCGTTAAGTATCACCTTGAATTTTCCCGGCAAATGTTTGTAGCCGAGTTCCGAGTCTTTGGTAAAAAAGTTACCTTTTGGTTCGACGGCAACATCAACATTTTCTATTTGCCAGGGTTTGTATCCCGCAACTCGCAAGACAATTTCCGCCGTGGTGGTAGATAAAAAAATTGGAAAAATTAGATAGGTTATTAATCTGAAAGCAACATTTTTAGCAATTTTTTTTTCGCTCATTAACATAATATGAAACGTCAGCCAAAGTATAGTAAACTGCCATGCCAGTATTATCTACTTCATGGATCTAATTTAATTAGATTGAGCGCCTTCACTGCATCCCCCAACCTACCCCACTAGATTGTTTACCAGAATTAAATATTATTCGTAAAACCCGTGCCTACAAAATATTAGTTTAAACTCACATCTTGCACCAATATCAGCAACGGGCTAGAAGCCCGTTCCACAAAAAATAAACTTGATTGTGGAACGGGCATCTTGCCCGTTCTTAAGAAGAGTGCAAAATATTGGTTTGAGCTAATTGATTAATTTCTAATAACCAGGCTCCTCCTCGTACTCAGGAGTCTTAGTTTTCTCAGGGATATTCACGCGAGGAGCCTGGTAAGGCTTCGGTGCCTCATCGTCAGCCCAAGCATCAGCCTCCACATCATCCTCGTACTCCACCACCGGCTGCTTCGGGCGAGAAATCTCAGCGCGAGTGTACTGCGGCTTCTCCTCGTACTCCTCCTCGTAATCGTCCTCCTCACCGCCCCAATTATCCTCTTCGTAATCCTCGTAATCGTCGATTATTGGCTCAGGCTGCTGTGCCTGCACCGCGCGCATGGGCGGCTGGCGAACCGCAGGCCGATTCCACTCTAAATCCTCATCCCAAGGAACTTCCTCCACCGCAGGCGCAGCTACGCGGCTCCGCATTTCCGGTGCAGGTATCCGCACGCCCGGGCCCAATTGATTTCCCGTAGCCACGGGTTTCGGATAATAACCTGCCTCGTCCTCTTCTCGTTCCCAAGGTGCTTGACCCAAACCAACGCGCTCCAGCAAACCCACACTAAGCTGCCTGAGCCTTTCCTCGGAACCTTCAAACACAATCAAGCGATTCGGGCCACTGCTAACAATTTCCTCAATCCCCAACTCGTAAGTGCTGAGAACTTGGTCGGGGATTTGGGGGATGCCCAGGGAAGCGATAATTATAGAAACTAACTTACCGTCTTCGGGGTCGAACCTAAAGCCTCGCACCCTACCTAAAAGTTCGCCGGTTTCGGTAATAACTTCGCTGTTAATCAAAATGCTGTAGACTTCAACATCAACATCATCTTCGATCGCGCTCTCATCTTCCACCAACAGCACGTCGCCGATTTCGCTGACATTGCTGAGGAACATAAACTTCGGCATTCCAGCGACCGCAAATATATTATCACGCAGACCGATCGCCACAACTTCCCGTCTGTCAATGTCCACCCACAATTGACTAACCACCCCCAAGCGTTTACCTCTGTCGCGGGTGATGACTTGAGTGCCGAGAAGGTCGGAGCGTTGGCAAATTTGTTCGGATGTCATTCTAACTTTAATCCTGATTTATTAAGTACATATATCACTCAACACGAGCGTTAACATAAACTCCGGGACTACAACTTCAGTCCTATGACTTGAGTATAAGCTCCCCGCGCTTGAGTAACGCCAATTGTACGCTCAGCCGATTGAATCATAGGTCGCCGCAAACTCACAACAATAAACTGGGCTTGTTCCGACTGTCGTTTTATCATTCTAGCCAATCGCTCCACATTTGCCCCATCCAGAAACATATCCACTTCATCAAAAGCGTAAAACGTAGATGGGCGGTAGCGTTGCAGCGCAAAAATAAAACTCAGCGCCGTCAGCGACTTTTCGCCTCCAGACATGGAAGCCAGCCGCTGTACGGGTTTGCCCTTCGGGTGAGCAACCAAATTCAAGCCGCTGCTGAAGGGGTCTTCCTGGTCATCTAGCTGGAGATAGCCATCGCCTTCGGAAAGTTCCGCAAAAATAGTCTGGAAGTTCTCGTTAACCGCGTCGAAAGCTTCTTTAAAAGCGCGTCGCCTGAGTGTGGTAAAATTTTCGATTCTCAACAGCAGTTCTGTACGTTCTCCTTCCAATGTCGTCAATTTTTGACTCAATTCTTGAAGGCGTTCTTGAGTGCGGTTGTACTCTTCCAAGGCTAGCATATTGACTGGTTCTAAAGCTTGAATGCGTTTGGCGATCGCCTTTACTTCCTGCTGCAATTCCGTCAAATTGGCTTTCTCGACATTTTCAGGAATCGACGGCACGGGGTCGGGCATTTCCGCCCGCTGCGCTTCCAATAGAGTGCGGATTGCGCTCAATTGTTCCCGGCGTTCTTGCTGGGTTTCGTGGAGTTTTTGCAACTGCCATTGTAACTGCTGTTTGGCTAAATGCTTCTCTCGCAGTTGAGATTCCGCCCGATCGCGCTCTCCCTTCTGCACGCCCAATTTTTCCTCAATTTCCCCCAAAGCCGCCTTAGCTTCCGCAATTTGCCGATCTAGTTCTAACTGCTGCGAAACAATGCGATCGAGTGCATCCGCCCCCGCGTTTTGCTGCACTTGCCATTCCTGCAATTTCTCGCTGCCTTCCTTAATTTTGTCTTCCAAACGCCCGAATTGATTTTCCAAGTCTACAAGGCGCTGCTGGACGTTTCTCAGAGCCAATTCTCGCTCTTGGAGCTGCGCTTCTAGAGCGCGCAAACTCGATTGCATTTGCTGCCATTCGCTGTGACTGTTGGACTCTTCCAACTGCGCCAAAGTTTGGCGGTATTGCTGCAATTGAGTTTCCTGTGCGGGCAATTCTCGTTCCAGCAACTGCAATCTCGATCGCGAATTAGTTAATTCCTGTGTATTTTTGGCAATTTGCGATCGCACTTGTTCCTGTTGCGCTTGCAAATTCTTAATTTCTGAATCCAACTGTTCCAAGCGCAACTGATGTTCGCGCAAATTTTGTTTCGCTTCCATCAATTCTTGGCTGCGAGTTTTGACTGCAACAGCAGCGCGATCGATCGCCATTTTGCACCGTTCCAAAATCCGCTCAATTTCCTCCAACCTTTCTTGCAGAGATGCGATCGTCCGCGCTTCACTAGCAGCCTCACTAGCCTCAACCGTGCCAAAATGCAAGGTAGATCTGTTAGTAGAACTTCCCCCAGTCATCGCCCCGCTAGTTTCCAAAATTTCCCCGTCCAAAGTGACAATCCGGTACTGTCCCAAATAGCGGCGGGCATCGCTGAGGTTGCTAAACACAACCGTACTGCCAAAAACGTAAGCAAAAATTTCCTGATACCGCGAATCGCAATCAATTAAATTCACAGCCGCATCCACAAATCCAGCCGCGCGCCGCAAATTTTCATTCACCGAATACCTGCCGCCCCTAATCTTATTCAAAGGCAAAAACGTCATCCTTCCCGCCCGTTTTTGTTTCAGCAATTCGATCGCAGCAGCAGCCACGCTGTCATCTTCCACCACCATATTTCCCATGCGCCCGCCTGCGGCAATTTCCAGCGCCAATTGATAGCGCGGTTCTACCCTGCCGAGTTGAGCCACCAAGCCGCAAACTCCGCCAATTCCGCTTTGCGCGACAATTTTTGCAGTAAACGTTCCCGTCGCTTCTTGCAGTGCTTGAAACTGCACTTCTAGTTTGTCTAATTTGCGCTGTCTTTCGCGCTGTTCTTCCAACAAACGAGTTTGAGTTTCCTGTTGCAGTTGCAATTCTTGTTCGGCTTCGACTAAAATCTGAGTCAGCGATTCTACTTGCAAAGATGCAACGCCTTTGGTTTCCACAAGGCGAGATTGCTGCTCTTTTTTCGCGGCAATTTCCTGATCCAATACTTGCAGCGATTGGTTTTGTTCTTGAATTTGACTTTGCAGGCGATCGGCTCTTTCACCAATGGTAGCTTGTTCTGTACGCTGCGGTTCCAAAGTTTGTTGAATTGTTTCGATTTGGCGGTGCAATTCTGTTTGCTGCTGTACCCACACTTCTGCCGTCGAGGCTATCGCATTTGCAACTTCCCGACTTTCATCTAAACTTTGCTGGGCTGCATCCCGCTGTTCCTGCAAAGTTCCTATTTGAGACTTAACATAAGATATTTCAATCTCAATTTGCTCCAAACTTTGCCGGAATTGCCGAACTTCTTCCTCAGTTTGTGCTATATTAGCGGCCATTTGCCCAGCAGTTGTTTCCAAATCCTGTTTGCGGTTTTGCAGTTGCCGCCGTTCCGCTTCCTGAGTTGCAATCGTCGCTTGCAAAGCCAACAGTTCCGACTCTCCCAAAGCTTTAACGCGGGCATTCAGCGCGTCAAGTTCGGCGGTTGCTTCTTGAATTTGGGTGTTAATTGCTTGCAGTTGTTCTGTGAGAGATGCCGAAGTGCGATCGCCCGTTTCGATTTGTTCTCGCAGCTTCCATTCTTGCTGCTGCAATTGGCGGAATTTCAGCACAATTTCCCACTGCGATTTTTCTTGAAATTCAGCCCGCAATTTTTGATATTTTTCCGCTTTTGTGCGATCGGAAGCCAGCCTATCGCGTTGAGAAATCAGCTCTTTTTCTACAATGCGGCTGCGTTCTTCCACCTCCTTAACTTCATCCAACTTCTGCCTAGCTAAAGAGATTTTGCGATCGAACTGAGCCACACCAGCTAATTCGTCAATGATTTCTCTGCGTTCCTTAGAATTCATCGAAATAATGCTCGTAACGTCTCCTTGCAGCACGACGTTATAGCCTTCGGGATAAATTCGCAAGCGGTTGAGTTGTTCGTGAAGTTGAGTCAGGGTGCAAGGTTGGCCGTTAATGTAATAAGTTGAAGTGTAAGTACCTTGACGAGTTACCCGAAGTTTCCGCGTCACACTCCACTCATCCGATTTTGGATTTTCGATTTTGGATTTTCGATTGGTAGCGAGTAGTTGTCCGTTGTTGTCTTGAGTTGCTGCAATTTCTATCTCTTCTACGTCTTCAACAGATAACTCTTCCGATTTTGGATTTTGGATTTTGGATTTTCGATTGGCAGGTGATTGGCCGTTGTTGTCTTGAGTTTCGGCAATATCTATCTCTTCGACTTCCTCTGCTTCAACAGATAACTCATCTGCTGCATTTTCCTCCTCATCTTCATCCCGGGCGAACCATTCCTCCCCCACATCTTCCAGCGCAAAAGTCGCAGTCACGCTAGCTTCGATCGTACCGCGTTTGTTTTGGGCGCTGTTCACCAAATCCGGCAAACGTTCAGCCCGCATTCCCTTAGAACTCGAAAGGCCGAGACAAAACAGCAAAGCGTCGAGGATGTTGGACTTCCCAGAACCGTTGGGCCCGGAAACCACAGTAAAACCGGGCAGCACGGGAATGGCCGTCGTGCCGCCAAAAGATTTAAAGTTCGTCAGTTCGATCCGTTTAATGTGAACCATATGCTAGGAGTAGCTTTGGCTCTAGGTTGTTGTCACAGGGTAGCACAGGCAATGGGGCGATCGACAATGTGTTAACTTTCTGGCATTGTCGATCGAACCGATATCTTACACCTTTGTCAACAACCGAGCCTGCTTTTACTTAAAAAGATCGTTGACAAAGGTACAACTTCTGCGATCCGAGCGAGCGCTACAAATTAACGTAAATTTTGATACAGATAACTTCATGAGACTCGATCGACATTATTTGTGTGATTAAACATGAAAGCCTTGTCCCGAGGGAATTCCAGCAAATATAATTCCCGGAATTCCTCATGTTACCCCTAGACATATAAAAACTTTCCGGTAAAATCGAACCAAAATTAATAATGTATAAAGTAACGAAGCGAATTATGGAGGGCAAACCCATTACACCAGCTCAGAACTCATCTAACCTGCCAGCTTCACCTGAAAGCGACCAACAAGTATTGCAAATTTGGGGTCGCCAGCCCCTTAAAGGACACGTTAAAATTAGCGGCGCCAAAAACTCGGCCTTAGTCGTCATGGCAGGAGCCTTGCTCTGCCCAGAGGATTGCCGTCTCCGCAACGTTCCCGGTCTAGTCGATGTCGCCCGCATGGGACAAATTCTCTCGGCTGTAGGAGTCAAATTACAGCAGAACGGCGACGTTTTAGACATCAACGCCAGCAACCTCATAGACGCTCAAGCCCCCTACGAATTAGTCAGCCAACTGCGGGCGAGCTTCTTCATCATCGGTCCACTGCTAGCGCGTTTGGGATTTGCCAAAGTGCCCTTGCCCGGTGGGTGCGCCATCGGCGCCCGACCCGTTGAACTCCACGTTCGCGGTCTGCAAGCCCTCGGTGCCGAAGTCCACATCGACCACGGTACGGTTCACGCTTACGTCAAAGGGCCGAACCGCCGCCTGAAAGGAGCCAAAATTTATTTGGACTACCCCAGCGTCGGCGCAACTGAAACTTTGATGATGGCGGCGACTCTCGCGGAAGGAGAAACCATAATTGAAAATGCGGCTCAAGAGCCGGAAGTCGCAGATTTGGCGAATTTCTGCCGCGCTATGGGAGCAAAAATTCAAGGCGCCGGCACGAATACGATCGTCATTTCGGGAGTTCCCAAGCTGCACGCGGTAGACTATTCAATTATTCCCGATCGCATTGAAGCCGGAACATTTTTAGTAGCCGGAGCCATCACTCACTCGGAAATCAGTTTGTCGCCGGTAATTCCCGACCACCTGACCGCAGTCATTGCCAAATTGCAGACAATTGGGGCAAAAATTATTGCCGAATCCCCCGACATTTTGCGGATAGTTCCCGGCCAAACTCACTCGGCCACAGACATCGAAACTCTGCCTTATCCCGGTTTCCCCACAGATATGCAAGCTCAGTTTATGGCCTTGCTGACGCTGAGCGAAGGCGACAGCTTGATCAAAGAAACCGTGTTTGAGAATCGCTTGCGCCACGTAGCAGAACTCAACCGCATGGGCGCCGACATTCGCCTTAAAGGCAATGTAGCGATTGTGCGCGGAGTGTCGCGGCTGTCGGGTGCGCCTGTCGTGGCAACAGATTTGCGGGCTTCGGCGGCGTTAGTGTTAGCGGGACTTGCAGCCGATGGTGTCACCACCATCAGCAGCTTGCAGCACTTAGACCGCGGCTATGAGCAGTTAGAGGTGAAACTGCAAAAATTAGGAGCTAAGTTGCGGCGCGTCAAAGAGGGTACAGACCCGGCGACTGCTGAGGCTCCTGTCAATCCCGTGCGATCGGGTTTAAAGTAGTCAGAAGGAAGAAGGAAGAAGGAAGAAGGAAGAAGGAAGAGGAAAAAAGGAAGAAGCAAAATACTTCCCCATGCCCAATTCCCCATGCCCCATGCCCAATTCCCAATTCCCAATTCCCCATTCCCAACTGACTAAAATGTCGAACATACCGCTCATCGGTTTAAAAGCAGACCAGTTTCGCCACCCGCTAGACTTGGAAGCTACCAGCACTCTCAAACAACTGCCCGGCCTGGATTTGATCGTGCGGCAGTTGCTGGGACAACTTGGCGAACAGTTTTTTATGCTGGAAAATCTGGCTTCCAGCGTCCAAGTCGGGGAAAATCAATTGCCCCACCTGCATCAATTGCTTTTGGATGCCTGCAAAACTCTTGATTTGGAACCGCCGCAGCTTTATGTCCGCCAGCATCCGATGCCAAATGCTTACACCTTTGCGATGCGGGGAAAACAGCCTTTTGTGGTGATGCACACTTCTCTGATTGATTTGCTCACAGACGAGGAAGTTAAGGCAGTAATTGCTCACGAGTTGGGGCATTTGAAGTGCGAGCACGGAGTTTACCTGACTCTGGCTAATTTAATTGTGTTGGCCGCCGGCCAAATTTCCCCTGTGGGAACCGTGCTCGCTCAGGGTTTGCAGGCGCAAATGTTGGAATGGTTGCGGTGTGCGGAATTTACGTGCGATCGCGCCGCCTTGCTCGCGACTCAAGACCCAAGAGTGGTAGCATCACTGTTGATGAAACTGGCCGGAGGTTCGCCGACTTTAGCTCCCAAACTGAATGTCGATGCGTTTTTGGCGCAGGCGCGCTCCTACGACGACCTCAGCAGCACTCAACTGGGAGAAATGCTCAAACAAGCTCAGACAGCTCAGTTGTCCCATCCTGTACCAGTATTGCGTGCCAGAGAGATCGATCGGTGGGCAAGTTCAAAAGATTATGAATCTCTTGTGCAAAATCGATCGGTGTATTATGATGCTGAAACCAACAAAAAGGGCGGGTGGCGAAATTGGTAGACGCATCAGACTCAAAATCTGACACCGAAAGGTATGAGAGTTCGATTCTCTCCCCGCCCATTACTAGAAAAGATGGTGATGTATTAATAAAGAAGTCTGTGAGCACCACTCAACTGGGAGAAATGCTCAAACAAGCTCAGACGGCTCAGTTGTCCCATCCTGTACCAGTATTGCGGGCCAGAGAGATCGATCGCTGGGCAAGTTCAAAAGATTATGAATCTCTTGTGCAAAATCGATCGGTGTGTTATGATGGTGAAACCCAAAAGGGCGGGTGGCGAAATTGGTAGACGCATCAGACTCAAAATCTGACACCGAAAGGTATGAGAGTTCGATTCTCTCCCCGCCCACTGCTAGAAAAGCTTAATAAATCTAGGGTTCCAGATGATTAGTCTGGAACCCTAATTTATATGGCATGGGGAATTGGGCATCGGGCATCGGGGATGGCCAATTGCCAATTGCGAATTAGTAACTAATGACAACAGTCAACAGTCAACAGTCAACAAATTTTATGGGTGAATTAGCCGCTTTAGGGGCTGCATTTGTCTGGGCTCTATCTTCCACAATCTGGCAGCGAGTGGGACAGCAAATCCCCGCAGTGGTGCTCAACTTGCTCAAAGGCGTGATCGCCCTTTTCATGCTCCTTGCCACTGTACTAATTTTAGGAAAATCCTTACCCGCAATCAACCCTAATATTTTAGCAATGCTGCTGATTAGCGGCGGCCTAGGAATTGGCATCGGAGACACCGCTTTCTTTATCGTATTAAAATATTTAGGCGCGAGGCGAACGCTGCTTTTAGAAACCCTATCTCCCCCTTTAACAGCTTTATTGGGCTTAATCTTTTTGCAAGAAAAGTTATCGCCCATTGCTTGTACTGGCATTCTTTTAACAATCTGCGGGGTAGCGTGGGTAATTGCAGAACGAACAGCCGAAACAACCTTATCATCAAAACATATTTGGCAGGGATTAGGTATTAGTTTATTAGGACAAACAAGCCACGCCGCTGGAGCAATTTTATCCCGCGCCGCCTTCACTCAAATAGATATCGATCCCCTGTGGACGGCGGCATTGCGTTTGAGCGGTGGTATGGCAGTCATGCTGTGCTTTTTAAAGCCAACAAACCTTGACAGTTTCAAACAATTAAAATCCTCAAAAACATTAGGTGCCATAATTGTGGCAGCTTTTTTAGGAACCTATCTCGGAATTTCCCTGCAACAGACTTCGCTGAAATATGCACCCGCAGCAATCGCTCAAACACTCAGTTCTACCAGTCCCCTATTTATACTGCCTTTAGCGGTGCTGGCGGGCGAAAAAGTGAGCATTCGGGCTGTTTTGGGGGTAGTTGGTGCGATCGGCGGAATCGCCTTATTATTGGGTTTGAAGTGATTAGATTTGATATCAATTCCGGTGGCACCGAAATGATTGTTGACTGTTGACTGTTGACGGGCGGGTCGAAAAACTGAATGGTAGAGTGTTAACTGTTGACTCTATTAGGCGCGGCGCCGTGTCCTGGCAGTGGGTAATATTAATTCCGATGCTACTGGATTTGATATCACAACTCCGACGAGTGGAAACAAAACTCTACGGAGAGATTGAGAAGCAAATTGCAACCGCTCGCCAGAAGGAAGAGGAAGTTATTTATGCTTCTCATACTTGGGTAAAATAATTGGCAGAAGTACATTGCCGAATGTCCAGAAGTCCCCACAGTTGACCAAGGCGAAACCATAGAAGAAGCGATCGCCAATCTTAAACAAGCTACAAAACTCTATCTCGAAGAATGTCCATTATTAGAGCCCCGACTTCTTTAAGAAGTCGGGGCTCTAGCTACTCTTACAAATTGCAACTCATATCCCCAGATAATTGACTGAAACGCGCATTTTCCCGATAATCTACCGGACAATCAATCACGCAAGGGACATCTTGAGCCAGGGCTTCTTTGAGGATGGGAATAAAATCGGTTGCAGATTCCACACGATAGCCTTTTAAACCCATACTTTCCGCAAATTTCACAAAATCGGGATTGCCAAATTTGACGAAATCGGAATGACCAAAATAATCTTGCTGCTTCCATTCAATTAACCCGTAACCGCCATCATTAAAGATCAGCGTCACAAAATTAGTACCGACTCGCAAAGCAGTTTCTAACTCTTGGCAATTCATCATAAAACCGCCGTCGCCGGTGGCTGCTATTACTTTGCGATCGGGATAAACGAGTTTTGCAGCCACCGCACCCGGAATCGCAATTCCCATCGCCGCAAAGCCGTTGGAAATCAAACAGGTATTCGGGCGATCGCAATGATAGTGCCGCGCGATCCACATTTTGTGAGCTCCCACATCAGATATAAGAATATCTTCCGGGCCCAGGACTTGCCGCAAATCGTAAATGAGTTTTTGTGGCTTGATCGGGAAACCGTCGTCGGCTGCATATTGTTCGTACCCAGCGCGAATATCCGCCCGCAATTGCTTAGCAAAAGGGTCTACTTTCTCCATGCGATCGGCACGCTGCAAAATTTCATTGAGGGAATCAGAAATATCTCCCACAACTTCTATAAGAGGAATATAACTGCTGTCAATTTCTGCTGGCAAAGATCCAATGTGAATAATCGGAATTGTTCCTTCTGGATTCCACTTTTTCGGGGAATATTCAATCAAATCGTAGCCAACAGCAATCACTAAATCCGTTTCTTCAAAAGCACAGCTAATATAATCCCGTTTTTGCAATCCCGTCGTCCAAAGTGCCAAAGGATGAGTGTAAGGGATTACACCTTTGCCCATGAAAGTATTAGCTACAGGAATATTCAATCGAGTAGCAAATTGTGTCAAAGCATCGCTGGCGTTAGCGCGGATCGCGCCGTTTCCTACTAAAAGCAGAGGACTTTTTGCCTTGGAAATTGCCACAGCGGCTTTATTCAAGCTTTGGTAAGCGCCAAAAGTTTTTTCGCGGTTGTCTTTGGTAAGCGGATTTCCTTCAGCAGGCATTGCTGCGATGTTTTCAGGTAAGTCAATGTGAACTGCTCCCGGCTTTTCACTTTGAGCTACTTTAAAGGCTTTGCGGACAATTTCTGCCGTCGTGCTGGGGCGAACAATTTGAGCATTCCACTTAGTAACTGGCTCAAACATGGCAACCAAATCTAAATATTGGTGCGATTCTATGTGCATCCTGTCTGTGCCGACTTGTCCGGTAATTGCTATTAAAGGAGCGCCGTCTAAGTTGGCGTCAGCAACTCCTGTCATTAAGTTAGTTGCGCCTGGACCCAAGGTTGACAAGCAAACGCCAGCTTTGCCGGTGAGACGACCGTAAACGTCAGCCATGAAAGCCGCGCCTTGTTCGTGGCGAGTAGTAATAAATTTAATTGAAGAGTTTCTCAGGGCTTCTAAAATTTCTAAATTTTCTTCTCCAGGAAGTCCGAAGACGTATTCGACGCCTTCATTTTCTAAACATTTTACCAATAGTTGAGCTGTGTTCATTTCCGTTTCTCTCCTCGGTTAATGTGGGTTTTTGGTCTTTTTATACCGATCGCAAAAATACTAAATGGGAATTTTTAACCGCAGGTAAACGCAGATAAACGCAGACTTCTGTAGATTTGTGCGATCGGTTGATAGAGTGGGAGCTTATTTCACCCACACTGTTTTTATGTTAACAAATTCGTGCATTCCTTGGATGCTCAATTCGCGTCCGTAACCGGAGCGTTTGATGCCGCCGAAGGGCAATCTCGGGTCGGATTTTACTAAACCGTTGATGAATACCGCGCCGGCCTCTAGTTCGGAAATAAAGCGATCGCTCTCTGAGTTTACTGTAGTCCAAGCTGACGCACCCAAGCCAAAAGATGTGCTGTTTGCGAGGGCGATCGCCTCATCCATGTCTGCAACTCGGAATACTAAAGCTACGGGCCCGAAAAATTCTTCTTGACGGGCAGAGGCATTCGGCGGAATGTCTGCGAGAATAGTTGGCAAGTAGAAATTGCCGGCCTTCTCTGACAATGGGCCGCCACCTGTCAGAAGTTTTGCTCCCGATTGGACGCAACTTTGCACTTGATTGTCCAAGTCTTTGAGGATTGCGGGAGTAGCTAAAGGGCCGATATCGGTTTCGGGCAACATCGGATCGCCTACTTTTAATTGCTCGAATTTTTCGACAAATCCTGTGATGAATTCGTCGGCAATCTCTTCTGCTAAAATAAAGCGTTTGGCTGCGATGCAAGATTGACCGTTATTGAGCACCCGCGACGTTACAGCCGTTGATAAAGCTGCTGCTAAATCGGCGCTGGGCATCACAATAAACGGGTCGCTTCCTCCCAATTCCAGCACTACTTTTTTCAAATTTTTGCCCGCATTTGCTGCCAAACTTTCACCCGCTGGTTCGCTACCGGTGAGAGTTGCTGCTTTTATACGATCGTCCGCAACGATATCGGCTACTTTGTCGGCGCCGACTAACAAAGTTTGAAAAACTCCTTCGGGAAAGCCAGCAAGCGTAAAAATTTCTTCGATTTTCAAAGCGCACTGAGGCACGTTGGAAGCGTGTTTGAGCAAGCCGACATTGCCCGCCATCAGTGCTGGCGCCGCAAACCGAAAAACTTGCCAAAATGGGAAATTCCAGGGCATGACGGCTAAAATAGGGCCCAGCGGTTGGTAGCGGACAAAGCTGCTGCTAGCGTCAGTGGTTGCCGGTACGTCTGCCATAAATTGAGCGGCATTTTTGGCGTAATACCGACAAACTAAGGCGCATTTTTCCACTTCGGCGATCGCAGATTTGAGCGTTTTGCCCATTTCCAGGGTCATCATTTCAGCGTAAATTTCGCGATCGCGCTCCAAGATGTCTGCAGCTTTCTGCATCCACAGGGCTCTCTGCTCAAACGGCAGTTGGCGGTATTTTTTAAAAGCTTGCTGTGCTAATTCCAGCTTAGCTTCTATTACCTCATCCGCGATCGGCTCGAAAGTTTTCAGCGTTTCTCCCGTTGCCGGGTTGATAGTAGCAATAGCCATGGTTTTATCTCCTGTGTGAAAAACACAAAACTCCCTGCTAGTTTTCAGCCTAGGCAGGGAGTTGTATTAAGGTATTAGAAAATAGGAATTTACCAGCCACGTTTTCTTTCAGGTCTTGCCAATTTGCAAGTGCCGCGATTTGTTTAAATTTCTCCTACTTTTAATTATAGTTCAGAGTCTCGATCGCAAATCTTAAGAAAATTTGTCTTTCTGAAATCACGCACAAATCTCAAGAACAGGCTTTCCGGCCTGTTCCATAAAAGTTAAATGTTTTTGTAGGGCGTCCCGCCCGCCCCTGACAGCTTTATTCACAATTAATGGTGCAAGATGGATGAAATATCGGGTCGGGTGTCCCTCCGCCTTGCATTCTCAAGAACAGGCCCGACGGCCTGTTCCACTACACATTTCTCAATTCCTCTCCCTCAAACAGACTGTTCCTGGACGTAATCCTGCACGTAAGACTGATAGTAATACCTGCTACCTTTATCGTTATTTGCCACCATTCCCAACAGGGGAATTCCCGCCATTTTCAAATCTTCAAAAGCCAACAACAGGGCTTCCCGCTCAGTTTGATGCAGCCCCACTACCAGCATCAATCCGTTAGTGTGAGCCGCCAACAAATTCGCATCTGCCAAACCCAAAAGCGGTGGAGTATCGTAAATAACTAAGTCAAAATGACTTGACAAAGCTGCCATTAAATGAGTCATTTTTCGGGAAGAAAGCACCTTTGTGGGATCGTGAGGAACAGGGCCGGAAGTTAACACAAACAAATTTTCATCACGGGGCGATCGCACAATCACCTGTTGCACATCCACATCATCAGCAATCACATTGTGCAAGCCTTGCCAATTCGGTAAACCCAGCATTTCGTGTACCTGCGGCCGCCGCAAATCGGCATCAACTAACAGCACTTGCTGGCCCATTGCGGCAGCCGCCCGCGCCAGATTGACTGCTACAGTAGACTTGCCGTCAGCTACTTGACAAGAAGTAATTACACAAGAATTGATTGGACTTTCAAGGTTGAGTAAGCGAATATTCGCATTGAGCGATCGAAAAGCTTCTTGAAAAGCATCCGTCGGCATCGGCGAAATTGCCACATCCAGCGGGCTTGTCTCAGCAGGAGGAAGTCTCAAAATTTTATCGCTAGCAGGAATTACCCCCAACAAAGGCAGGCGAATGGACTGTTTGACATCCTCTGGAGTTTGGAACACCGTTTTATTTTTAAACCGTTCCGCCAACTGCGCCGCCAGCATACCGAACAGCAAACCAGCCAATCCCCCCAAAGCCAAATTCAAAGGCATAATCGGAGCAACAGCCCTCAACTCGCCATTTTTGTAACGTGGAATTTCCGGCTTAGCAATAACTTCCCAAGCCACCTCTTTTTTGCCCACAGCTTCAAGCTGCAAAGCTTGCTGTTTTGCCAGCAAACTATTCAGCGTATTGTTAGTCAAATCCAACTCGCGCTGCAAATCGGAATAGCGCCGCAAAATCACCGGGAATTTTTGAGAGTATTGATTCAACTGCTTAGCAGCTTGTTCCAAAACTTGATTCCGCACGCCCAGCACCTGAATTAAATTAGCAGTACCGATAAACTGCTCGATTAACTTAATCCGCACCGGATCTTGAAAAGTCAGCACTTGCGAATTTACCTTAGCCAAATCAGTTCCCAGAACCTGTTGGGCTTCTTTCTTCAACAAAGGAATCAGGTTCTTGCGCTGTTCTCGCAACAATTGCATTTGCGGAGTTTGGTCTGTAAACGTAGCCGAGTTAATCGCAATTTGCCCTTCTAATTGCTGCAATTGAGTCAGCATCGCTTGATAGCGGGGAGCTTGACTCAGAGCCGAGGCCATCAGCGCTTGCTGCTGGTTCAGTCCGAGCTGATTTTGTAGATTGGAATAGAGCAATCTCTGCTGATTGAGCTGCGTTTGCGCGTCCAATCTTTGTGCTTGAAGTTGGGTGATTTGCTGCGAAAGCTGTTGGGTTTGAATTTGCGGGTCGATGAAATTGTACTGCTGCCGCAATTTTTGAATTTCTGTTTGCAGAGCTTGTTGGCGCTTTTGCTGGTTGGGAATTTGCGATTTCACAAAATCCAAAGTCTGACTAATTTGAGTTGTGGTATCTTGCACGCTGTAGTTGCGGTAGCCTAGCGCAACTTTTTCCAAAACAAACTGAATTTTTTTCGGATCATAATCCCGATATCTAACTTCGATAATCTTGGTATTTTTGAATCGATTAATCGACAACCTAGTTTCCTGAGAAAAAGGCACATTATCTGCTTTTTGGTTCAAGAGGTAGTTGTAATTTATTTCAGGATACTTAGCCTGCAACTGTTTAATAATCGGCGACATTACTTGCGGGCTTTGCAAAACTTGAATTTGGGATTCGTAGTCAAAACCGGCATTTTCCGTCGTTGCGGGGCCCGCTGGTTGCAGTTTCAGCTCACCGGAGTATATTTTTGCTAAAGTATTTTGCGTAACTGCTGGTTCTACTAATAATTGAAAGCGCCCTTCGTACTCGCTTTTTTGATTCAGTGTCCAGGCGAAAACTCCGGTAGTCACTGCCGCTGCTACGCCGATGACTAAGATGGAGCGACTGCGACAAACTTCCCAAAAACTTAACTCTTCTGCCTCGGTTTTGTTTCTGCCTAAAAACTGATCTTCTTCATAAAGCCCAGAAGACATTTTTTGCAGATCAGCGTTTTTTTTATGATTAAACAGTGCTACGTGAGATTGTTTCCCTGGTTTCATTTGAGTTCTACAACTTATTAGTTTAAACGTCTGTATTGGTGGCTGAGTTTCAGGAAATCGGTTGATTCCTAGATATTTCATTACCAAACCGCAATTTTTTTATAAAGCGGGTTTCTGAGGTCTTAATGCCAGTCAATTCAACTCACCGAAAAATATCGAACAACCGGAATATTCCTAACAGCGGGCTGAGAGGAGCGAGAGTCCCGCCTACATTATCCGAGAACGTCGCGCGACCCGATCGCCTTACCATAATTACATCATTATTTTGCAGTTTGGGATTAGTTTCTTCATTGGCAGTTGCGGAAAAATCAACCTTAACACTTAGCTGCGAAACAGTGCCGTTAGGATTGAGGCGAATTAAATTCACCGAATCCATTTCTGCCCGCGCTTTATTAAAACCTCCCGCTGCTACCAGCGCTTGATTTAAAGTAGTGTTGGGCAGCACCGCCATCGCTCCGGGTTTCACGACTTCTCCTACAATGTTCACCCTAATCGTATCCGGTGAAAAATTAGAATTAGCAACTTGTTCGTCTTGGGTTTCATCGAGGTTTTCGGCTTTGGGAACGATTACCGTATCTCCCTGTTGCAGCGCTAAATCTTGGGATACATCTCCCCCTTCCAAAAGTTGCCACAAATTCACATTAATAATTTGTTCTGTACCCGCGCGTGTCAGGCGCCGAACTTGTATTTGTCTGATATCAGCTACCGGCGTAATGCCGCCCGCCATTTTAATTGCCCTCGTTACAGTTTGCTGCAAAACAGTTTCCCCGCCGTTGGTTTCCCTGGCAGCAAACAAACCAGAATTTTCACCCATTTCCTTCTCTTGTACCCTACTTTGAGCCTCTTTTGCCAAAGTATAAGTACCGGGGCGAGTTACTTCGCCCACCACAGCAATATTAATTGGTTGAGTGCTTTGTCCGGTAATATTAGCTACTGCTAAAGTCGGTGCTTCTTGGCGGTTGAGGCTAGTTACAGTGGGAATAAATATAGTATCGCCGTCCCGCAAAGTCATATCGGCCCGCAAATCGCCGTTTTGCAATAATTCCCACAAATCCACACTAATAATTTGTTCCGGTGCGTTGCGCTGGGGGCGGCGAATTTTGATTTGCCGCACGTCTGCTGACTGCGTAATTCCGCCGGCCATTCGCAGAGCCCGCGATATCGTTGGCATTTGAGTTCCCATTTGCTCTGCTGTGCCTCCGGGGCCTGCTGCTGAGGATATTGTATAGGCTCCGGGGCGGTTGATTTCGCCCGCGATCGCAATTTGCAAAGGACGCGGCGCCAGCAGTTTCAGGGTAATCCAGGGACGTTTAAGGTATTTGCCATATTTGTCTTTAACAGCATTAGAAGCTTGTTCTAGGGTCATCCCGTACACCGAAACGCTGCCAACTAACGGCAAATTCAGGGAACCGTCTGCCTGTACTTGGTGTTGACCGTTAGGGCCGCTGTATTCCGGGACGTTGAAGATGTCCATTTGAATACGATCGCCCGCTCCCAAAGTGTAAACTTCCGATCGTACACTTGAAGGTGCACTTGCCGGAAACCCCTGAAATCCCGGCGCTAGAGGTACCGGTACAGGAACAGGAGAACCCGCATCAGCAGGAGGAGGAGGAGGAGGCATAAACTGGGCAGCCGCAGGAGATGAACCCACCGCCGCCACCACGGACACTGTTAAACTTTGAATCATTAAACTTTTGACAGCATTGCTTGCCCAATAACTTAGCTTGCAGCTTTTGCTGGAAACCTCTGCCTCAGCCCCTTTCCTTGCCGGAAAGGAGAGAAATTCTTCCCTTTCCCTCTCCGCGAAGGGGGCACAAGGGTGAGATTTTTTCTCAAGTTGCACCTTGCGCGAATAACTTTTCACCACCATCGCTTTTTGCCCCTATCCTCATCCAACCCCGCCAACATCAAATGTAACCCAACTCTTCTAACTTGCTGAGAACTTTTTTAGCACTCTCTTCCACACTTTCTCGCTCTGTGTAACAAATAATCTCAGGATTGAGCGGTTCTTCATAAGGATCGTCAATTCCCGTAAAACCCTTAATTTCTCCTGCTCTCGCCTTAGCGTATAGCCCCTTGACATCGCGACCTTCGCACACTTCTAACGGCGCTGTGATATATACTTCAACAAAATTGGGTTCCATTGCTCTAATTTCGTCGCGAATTGCTCTGTAGGGGCTAATAGCTGCGGTCATTACGGCTACTCCATTGCGGCTCAGCAGGTGAGCTACAAATCCAATCCGCCGAATATTAGTATCTCTGTCTTCTTGGCTAAATCCCAAACCTTTTGACAAGTTGGTGCGAACGACATCTCCATCCAATATTTCAACTTTGCAACCTCTTGCCTTCAATTCGGGTTCGAGAGCTTTGGTGATAGTTGTCTTGCCGGAACCGCTCAGCCCGGTAAACCACAAAATAAAACCTTTTTCCATTTTCAGCCGTTAATTAGTAACTGGGAAATTATTAAGACGTAAAACTTTATAGATGCTGTTCCCTTTTTTCTATTATCGTTATTCGCGGTGTCATCTTGCCAATATTGGCGCGCCAAAAATGAGAAATCAAAAGTTGCGATCGCTCCTGCGGTCATTTAGTAACAAAATTGTGTGAGCGCTGCATAATTCCCGATTTATTATTTGTCAAGTCTTTAGACAGTAAAATTCAATTCGCGATCGCCAACGCCGAATATCTATCCGTAGCGCACTCATCACCTTACTGAGCCTTTCGCCATCTAAAATCTAAAATGGTATTGCCTATGTCTTCGGTCTTAAAAGCAGATGTTTTGGTAGTCGGTGGCGGCACCGGCGGCACTGCAGCAGCCGTGCAAGCAGCCCGCCGAGGTGCCAAAACTATTTTAGTAAGCGAATTCCCCTGGCTGGGAGGAATGCTGACTTCCGCTGGCGTTTCGGCCCCTGATGGCAATGAATTAGCAGCTTTTCAAACCGGTTTGTGGGGCGCGTTTTTGCGGGAACTTCAGCAGCGACAGCCGGGAGGTTTGGATTGGGGCTGGGTAAGTTTTTTTACTTACGATCCCCGCACCGGTGCTGAAATTTTTGCTGATTGGGTTAAATGTTTGCCGAACTTACAGTGGATTTGTGGACAAACAGCTCAAGATGTGCTAAAAGAAGGCTCTCGCATTTCTGGCGTCCGGTTTGCAGATTTTACGGTTTCGGCCAAAATCACTTTGGATGCCACGGAATTGGGAGATGTGCTGGCTTTAGCCGAAGTTGGGCACCGCTGGGGTTGGGAATTCCAAGCCGAGTGGGGCGAACCCAGCGCGCCGATCGCCTCTAATGATCTCACAGAGAGCTATTCGGTGCAAGCTCCGACTTGGGCGGCAATCATGCAGGATTTTGGTAAAGGTGCGGCCGGGCCAGAAATTCCCGCGCCGCCTGTTGAAAATCCCGATCGATTTATCGGTGCTTGGGACGGTTACACTCCCGAACAATTTCTCAATTACGGCAGGCTGCCAGGGGGATTGTTGATGATTAATTGGCCGATTCGAGGTAATGATTATGGGGAAGGGGTCGATCGACTAATTGCATCTGAAGCATCTCGACAAGAATTCCTGCAAGAAAGTCTCTGGCATACTCAAAGTTTCGCCCGCTTCATTCAAACGCAACTCGGCCACCGCTACGGCCTAGCACAGAATATTTTCCCGATTTCAACGATCGACAATCAACAAAATTCTTCCCTTCTTTCTTCGTTTGCCTTACATCCTTACTACCGAGAAAGTCGGCGCTTGCGAGGGATAAGTACAGTCAGAGAACAAGATATTTTGCCTATTGTCGGTGGAAGAGTCGCGAAGTTGCCGATAAATTCTGAGGGCATTTGTGAAACAATTGCGATCGGCAACTATGCCAATGATCACCACTACACCAGTGGCGACATTCCCTTGCAGCCCAAATCGATCCGGTGGGGCGGCCGCTGGACGGGAACTCCGTTTACCATTCCTTACAGCGCGCTAATTCCTGCGAGTACAGACGGTTTGCTAGTGTGCGAAAAAAATATTTCCGTCTCTCACATCGCCAACGGTGCAACTCGCTTGCAACCGACGGTAATGAATATTGGACAGGCTGCGGGGATGGCGGCGGCTTTGTGCGCGGAATCTGGATGTCAGCCGCGGGATTTGCCGGTGAGAGTTTTGCAGGAAGCTTTGCTGCAAGATTCGGAGGCGAGTGCGGCGGTTATTCCTTTATTTAATTTGACACGGGGGCGATCGGACTGGCTGGATTGGCAACGCTATTATCTCGATCGACCTGAAGCATATCCCGCGAGCGGCGAATGTCAGGAGTCAGGAGAGAAACAAAGCAGTCAAACAGCAAATACCCACAGCCAATTTTCTGGCATTTTCCGTCGCCTCGGCGAACAAGACTGGACACTAACGCTGACAAGCCCCGCATCCTTAACCGGTCAAACTTGGCAACTCGTGACTTTGGACTCGGAAACCGACAGATTTTTACAGAATTGCGAAACCGAAAAGCCTCTGACAGTATGGGGTAGGCTGAATTCGGCAGGTGCTTGGCTGCTGGCGGAATCAGTAGAATTGAAGAGGTAAGGTTTTTTGCAGAGATCCGAAAATTTCACAGAAATTTATCCTGATCGATCGGGGAGAGTCCGTATCAGTTAATAGACAATGACACGGATACTAACCCCATGCAAACTTACACACCAATTGCTTTACACAGTCTTTTGGGCGTTACTTTGAGCGCCACTGTCGTTCGAGCCTTTGAATCCCTCGTCGGACTGCTCGAAGTTGCCACCGCTTCATACATTTTATCCGCCCAAACCGAACAAAGGGGCGATCGTTCTCCAGAAAGAGGCAGCGGACGCCGAGAGTTCATTGAGTCTAATCTTTACACTCATCAACTACAAGCATTTTAATGACATTGGACGAAAGCGATTTCCGTTATTGAGTTAGTTTCAGCAGCCCGTGTCGAGCGCTCAATCAGATTTCCGGGGATGCTAGTTTTTCAGGTTTCCAAGGCAACTGCATTTCTTGTTTACAGTCATTAGGCTCTTCTTTTATGTGAGTGATGATAGCATATAAACCTTAAACCGCCATCTATCGAGAGATTGAATCTCGTATGTGGCGGTTTTGTATATTATTGCAACCGTCTGGGTAGTGCAATTAGGAATTTTTTTATGAGTGAAGCCAGAGATTTTATTTATTCCCTTTTACATCGACTTCTGACTGCTCTCATAGATTAGATGCTACGCATCTAAAGTGTCTGTTGCTTCGGGAGGGGGAGAGGGTTAAAAAGGGAGAGGGAAAGATAATTATCCGCTTTTTCTACAAGGATTTTAGGATACAATTTAAAGGCGCGATAGCTTAACTAAAGCCTGATTCCTTCTTCTTTTTTCCTTCTGATTAGTGATTCCTGATTGCTGATTCTAGAGTTTGATAATTTCAGGGAAATTCATCCTGATCAGCCTGGGTAATGTCGTATCTCTAAATAGATACTGACACGACGAATACTACCCATGAAAACCTACACTGCAATTGCTTTACTGAGCCTGTTGGGCATTACCTTGAGTGCCAGCGCCGCTCAAGCTTTTGAATCTTCACTCCCCATGCTCGAAACTGCCACCGCCCAATATATGTTGTCAGCCCAAACTCAACATAAGGGCAATCGCCCTCCTCAGAGGGGCGGCGGACGCAGGAATTTTACTGAGTCTAATGTTTACACTCATCCGCTACAAGATTTCTAATGGCACTGGACGCAAGTGATGACCACAACTGAGTTGCTTCGGGCAGTTCATTCGATCGCTCGATCGGATTTTCTGGGATTCTAGTTTTTCAGGTTAAGCGACAACTGCACTTTTTGTGGACAGTTTTGAGGAGATTATTTTTTGTGTAAAAAATGTTAGCATATAAACGGGGAACCGCCATCTACCTAGAGATAGATTCTAGTATGTGGCGGTTTTGTATTGAAAACGCTTCAATTAAACAGGAATTACCCACAGGCCTGGGATAATCTGGGTTTTTCAACCGATATCCCCCGCCCTCCACGCCTTATTTTGGTCTTGCACAATTTGACGAGGATTTTTGTGGGGTGTCCGGCCTGCTGTGAAAATACAGCGGACGGGCTACGAGATCCCATCCCACAAAACCATCAAAATCTTCCCGCAATTATGCAACAGCCTTATTTTAGTTGATCAAACCGGGTTTCGGCATCCATGACTCTTCAAGAATTAGGGGCTCGGAGTCGCCTCAAATTCCTGGGAGCGCAACAGTTATTTACGTTCTCCCCCCCACAGGTAGGGTTTAATTTTCAACCGCTGCACTATAATTAACTTGCGATAACTAACTTATATATAGGTAAACTGTCAGCGCAGAGGGTGCAGCAATCTACTTAAATTGGCCACCAATAAGAACCACTTATGCGGTGTGGATAGCCTTTAAGCCCCTGCCCCTGTTACCTCAGGGAAATTAACTAACCTGAATATTAGGGTAGCTGGCAAGCTTTCCGGCGACAGTCGGCTATGCTTGATTCGGCGCTCTCGCAATAATTTAATGGAGGATGACAAAATGCCTCCTAATTTGGCTATTTCGGGGATAGTGATGAAAAATGACTCTTTGGATCTGGTCAAAAGCCTCAGCCCTAGTGCAATGGATCAGATCATGCTATATCTGGCGTTTAGCGCCATGAGAACCAGTGGGCACAGGCACGGGGCGTTTCTAGACGCGGCCGCAACGGCGGCTAAGTGTGCCATTTATATGACTTATATGGAGCAGGATAACAACCTGCGGATGACCGGGCACTTGCATCACATTGAGCCTAAACGGGTGAAGGTGATTGTTGAAGAAGTCCGGGAAGCTCTGACTCAGGGAAAATTGCTGAAAATGTTGGGTTCCCAAGAACCTAGATATTTGATTCAGTTTCCTTATGTCTGGCTGGAACAGTATGGTTGGATGCCGGGACGCCCTCGCATTCCGGGAAACAATTTGACTGTAGATGAAAAAAAATATCTCGAAGGCAAGATTCCTCCGAATCCGCCAGACGCTCAACTGATCAATTCTTTTCAGTTTATGGAGTTGATCGAGTTTCTGCACAGGCGATCGCAAGAAGATATGTCTCCAGAAAGGCGAATGCCTTTGAGCGAAGCTCTAGCAGAACACATTAAGCGGCGCTTGATCTATTCTGGGACAGTAACTCGCATTGATTCTCCTTGGGGAATGCCGTTTTATGCCCTCACCCGCGCTACTTACTCTCCCGCAGAGCAGGAAGAGCGGACATTTACTATGGTTGAGGATACGGCTAGATATTTCCGGCTGATGAAGGATTGGGCGGAAAAACAACCGAAGGTGATGCGAATTATGGAGACTTTGGATATTCCGCCGGAACGCCTCGACCAAGCCCTTGAAGAATTAGATGAAATTATTCGCAATTGGGCCGATCGCTATCACAAGCGGGGCGAACCGACGATGATTTTACAAATGGTTTTTGGGCCGCAAGACGACGCTTAGTTTGATTAACTATTAATCATTAGTCATGAGTTGATTGCTTGAGACTAATGACTAATGATTAATAGCTAATAGCCCTGGACGGCGCCACCGGCTTTTTTCCCAAAAATACTGCGTTAATCGTTTGAATTATCGTAACAAACCAGGTTGATTGGGTCGAGAATGCGTCCAGGATTAACTAAACTAAAAAAGCTCTCCAGGTCGCCGCTAAAATAATCGCTGCGATCGCTCCTATGAATGTATTAAAAAAATTTACCACCTCGTTCGTGAGCCACTCAAACTTTGATTGCACCGTCGCCCCAATGACGCTCTCGATGTTCGTGGCAATAAAAGCTGCAATAATACAAAAAACAATTCCTGTCAAGTCAATTAAACCGACGGCCCAACTCAAAAGCGCAATCAGAATAGAGCCGAAAATACCCGCGATTGTTCCTTCCAAACTTACGGCCCCTTCCGTACCCCTAGGTACAGCCTGCAAGCTGGTAATCAAAAAAGTCCGCTTGCCGTAAGCTTTGCCGATTTCGCTGGCGCAGGTATCGGAAAGTTTGGTGCAAAAACTCGCCGCGTAACCCAGCAATAACAGGGAAATAGCATCTTGTGACACAGCCATCTGGCCTGTATCTCCTAAAATAGATAATGCCAAAACTCCCACAGCACAAAGAGTCGCGGTTAAAGCCGAACCCCAGACATTTTCTGGGCCTCGGGCGCCTGAACGCTTTTCGGCTATGCCTTCTGCTTCTTTTTGGGCTTTGCCTATGCGGGTAACTCCCGATCCGACAAGAAAGTAAAACATCACCACAGCATAGCCTTGCCATCCCAAACAGCCCCAAATAAGCACGCCCAATACCCAGCCGTGAAATTGACCAGCGGGAGTGAGCAATTTTTTAGGAGCAATGGTGGCGATCGCGAGTAAAACTGTATTTAGGGCGATCGCCATCAACCAAGGATTAGACCAAGATAAATAATTAAAGAACAATTCTGAATTCTGCATTTAGTACCTCCATGAGCCAAGTCTTATTTCATCTTGCCTTCCCCGTGACCGATATTGCCCAAACAAAAGCGTTCTATGTAGACGGGCTCGGCTGCGAACTAGGTCGCGAATCGCCTAATTCTGCGATTATGGGTCTGTGTGGTCATCAAATAGTCGCCCACGTCAGCCGCGAACCTTTGACGCCTCAGCGAGGCATTTATCCCCGGCATTTTGGGTTAATTTTTACTTCCGAAGCTGACTGGGAAGCGTTGCTAGAAAAAGCCCAGCAAAACAAGTTAAATTTCTATCAAGAACCGAGACGGCGATTTGTCGGTTTGCCTACAGAACACCGTACTTTTTTCTTAGAAGACCCTTTCCACAATATACTTGAGTTCAAGTATTATTGTGAAGCTGAAGCAATTTTTGGTCGCAGCGAATACGCTGAAGTTGGCGATGCTGTTTGATATTTAGTCCGGTAGCGATTTGCCGCCTGTGGGGGCGGGTTTAGGAAATTGTTGGTTTTAGGCAATTACTGTAGGTGAAACCTGCCCCTACAAAATTTGACATTATACAAGAATGAATCAAACGGTTAATCATGAACTTTCAATGGTTCGGAAAGTGCTTCAGCCACAGCTTTTAAACTGCTGGAATGCCTCGCCATCATGGCATGGGCGAAAACAGACAATTTTACTTCTTTGGCAGCAGATATTTGGGAACTAGAAGCGGGTACGATGATGAAATCCCAATCTGTCCAAATCGAAGTAAAATTGAGCTTTTCCAACAAGGCAGCATCTCGATTTAAATCTTCCAGAAAAGCACTGCCAGGACGCATTTGGATGCAGCCTTTTCCCCAGAGAGTGTAAGCCATCCAAGTACCGCTGTGAGGAGAAGATATGGCAATAAAGCGCTGCACTCGGTTAATGCCGCCTAACCTTTGCAGGTAGTAGCGAGTTACTAAACCGCCCATGCTCAATCCTACTATATCTAGATGCTGCTCTGGCGCAAAGGTTTTGTCTATATAATCTGCTATTTGTTGGGCTAATTCATCTATGCTGGCGTTGCCCCAATGGGGTGAGAGATTGAGGGTGTAGACTGACCATCCCAGTTGGGTCAGGTAGGCAGACATTTTGTGAAAAATTCCCGATTTTCTGAAGATTCCGTGAATCAGCAAGACTGGGTTGGGGCTGAAATTGCTATTCATTTTTAAGTGGGAATTTTATTTTCAATAGGTGCTTTGAGTTCTTCAACTATTGCGTTAATACTTAGGGGTTCGGTCACCATTTGGCGGTGCAGCAAAACGTTCACTTTAACTTCTTTACCTACTGGCATTTGGGAGCTGTTGGCCGGTACAATCATTATGTCAAATGGCGTCCACATTGATGTAAAGTTTATGCGTTTGAGCATTGTCACATCTTGATTTAAATCGCGCAGCAAGCCACTATCGGGGCGCATATCCAGGTATCCTGGTAGGCGTAGGGAATAGGCGGTGAGGGTGCCGTGGTGAGGGGAAGATAGGGTGATGAAACGCTGTACTCGGTTGATTCCTCCGAGTCGCTGGACGTAGTAGCGACTGACGATGCCGCCCATGCTGTAGCCTACTATGTCTAAAGGCTGTTCTGGGTCGAAGGTTTCAGAGATGTAGTCTGCGAGTTGCTTGGCCAGTAAGTCGAGGCTGAGGCTGCCGTCGTTGGGGGTGAGGTTGAGGCTGTGGACTGACCATCCAAGTTGGGTGAGGCGGGCGGACATTTTGCTGAAAATAATCTTTGTGTCCCAGATGCCGTGTATGAGGATGACGGGATTGCGATCGAGCGAACTGTTCATTTGAAAAGAAAATTGCTTGGTGATTACAGCATAAATCACTCCCCTAGGGAGTTTTACCCGTACTAGGACAGCTATGGAATCGGATCGAGGTACGATCGGCAATTAGTGGGAATCGGTAAAAAATTCTGAGATACTTGTAAATAAGTGCAAAGCAGCCTGGTATTTATACCTAAAAGTTGCTTTGATGAGCTAGCTTAGATACAGCAAAATGTAAATTTTGATTAAGAAATGTAGACTAAAGTTGCCTTACCTCGTAATCTAACTTTGTTGACAAGCTTGTACAAATTTCTCTAAAAGAACAAAAGGAGTAAGTCTAATGTTTGGTTTTATCAAAAATTTCTTCGGCGGTATTTTCGGCTTTTTCGGCAGACTGTTGGGCTTGAAAAAGTCTGAATATTTCCTAGATTTGGGCGAATCGGGAGCAAAGGAACCAGCAAAAGTTGCCCCTGCGAAGGCTGAGCCTGTTGCGATCGCACCGGCAAAAGTTGAGTCTGAAAAGTCTGTTAAGTCTGAGAAGTCTGAACCAGCTAAAAAGGCTAAGGTAGAGAAAAAGTCTCAGAAAGAAAAGGAACCAGTTGCTAGCGTTCCTGCTAATACTGCGGAACCCGCAAAAGTACCTGCAGTTGCAGCAACTAACGGCAAAGTGCCGAGTCAAGCTGAACCGAATCGGACTTTTGCTCCTAATAATTTAATGCCGACATCAAATGCAACTCGTCGTGGCCCTGGCCCCAGCATGAACAATTTCCGGGAAATGGCTCGTCAGGTGAAAACGAAGTAGGAAATTGGGAATTGATAATAGGGAATTGGGCATTGGATAATTCCCAATGCTGACGTTAACAAATTAAAAATGGGATTCCTCATTTTTAATTTTAACTATTTGTTCTATTCCCTATTTTCTTGGTTTCTGAGGAAAGCTAATCCGCTGTATAGCTGAAAAGCTGAGTCCCAAGGAGTTTCGGATTTGCGCTCGACTTCTATATGAGATTCGATCTTGCTCAACATATTAGTGTAATCGAGCACTGTCTCGGCAAAGGGCGTAAATTCTGACCAAACTGTAACGTCAATCTGGCGATCGAATATTTCCAATAAGTGATTCCAGTTAATTCTGGTGGTACTTTGAGGAATTTGTTGAGAGTTTTTGACTCTCGATGTTTTGTTTTTATGATTCGGTGAAGTGGGGATTTGGGCTGAAGCTTTGGTGAAGTCAACTCCTTGTTGAAATTCGTAACTTTGGTCGCAAATTCGCAGAATGCAGTTTCTGCTGGGAATGTGCAAGTCACAGATTTGAGCGTAATCTTGCCTGATTTCTCTGTGGCGAAATTGCTCCTTTCTTCGGTTGGGGGAGTAGTCCATGACTTCGATGAACATCGGCAACAGGCCTTCTACTCTTTGGGTAACTTCTGACCAGCTAAATTCGATCGCACCGAGTCGATCGAGTTTATCTTTGCAAACAACGGCTGGGGAAGAAAGAGACTGGAAGTGTTGCACTCGGAAGAGTTGGATTTTTTGAATATCGCTTAGGCTTGCCCAAAATACGGGAATGCCGGCGTTGAGGAGTTCTTGACCGTAAATTCGGAGTTCGGCGATGGGGCCAGTTTTGTAGAGTCTCCAGCCGCGGCTTTGGATTTGCATCCGGGTTGTGTAGGCGTCGATTTTAAAGATTCTGCTGATATTTTGTACGGCTGTGGCTTTGTTTTCGGGACTCACGGGTTCGAGGATGAGGAGTCCGGGTTCGAGGTTACTGGGGTCGTTTTTGGCGGTTTCTATGGCCTGTTGGCGGAGGTTTTGTTGGGCGGTTTCAATCCGTTGAATAGCTTGGCGGGTCTGGGAGAGGATTTTGGGGTTGGTGATGTCGCGGAGTATTTGTTTGTAGCTTGTTTGGGCTTTTTCGAGATTGTTGGTGAGTTCGTAGTAGCGGGCAATATAGTATTGTACCCACGGATTTTCGGGAGATTCTTTTTGTAGTTGTTTGATGAGTTGGGCAGCTTGTTTGTAGTCTTTACCCTCTAGGGCGGCGGCTATTTGGTTGATGTCTGTCATGGCGGTTGCGGAAATGGCGTTGTTTCTATATTGGCTGATGTGTGGTTGGTTCCGCCACTGGTTAACAATTTTTGCTTTTGTGTTAACTTATAGATACGATATGAAACTATGACAATCATTAAAAAAATACGTGTCAAAATTGTCAAAAATGATTTTGAGCTTTCACAACACGCCGTAAACCAAAGCATACTTCGCCGTATCAGGGTGCAATAACTCCGGGAAGCAATAATGGCTGGTGAAGTTATCGAAGAGTATCCCGATGACAAATATAGCCCAAGCTGTTTGATTTTCGGTTTGACCATTGCCAATAGACCTTTGCACGTTCAGTGCAGTTATTGATCTCCTCCTTTGGTAAAAAGCATTACTTTATACGAACCAAATACGAAAATTTTGATTTATTTTAAGTTAAAGAACAATCAAAATGAACAATGATTTTTGGCAAGAAACAATGGTGGAAGAAAAAGTAAGTTATACCCGGGAAATCAATGGTAAGTTTATTATCATTGAAAATCTTCCTGCTAGAGCGTGTGTGGAAACGGGAGAGCGTTTTTTTTCACCTGAAACGGTGGAACGTTTGCCGAAGATGATTTGGGAAGATAGAAAACCTATTAGGGTGATGGAAACACCTGTTTTTGAGTTTGCTTAGCGCTTGGTTTAAATTGAGTTAAAGCTGATTGGAATTTATGCTTAATGTGTAAGTACCTTTGCTTGTGCGATCGCCTCCTTTAACAACTATTTTATAAGTGCCGTTACTAGGTAATTTTACGATGATTTGAGACTCTCGGAGATTCTGGGAGTTGCCTGGTGTTTGGGCAATATTTTTGCCGCTGGTGTCCAACAGTGCTATGTTGTGGTCGAATGCTCTGCTTTTGAGGTCGATCGTAATAGATTGACCGGCCCGTCCTTGAAATGTGTGTTCACTGGGTTCGCCGTCTTGGAGGGTTCCCCGCTGCTGTAGGATGGAAAGGGAGGTGAGTTTTGGTCGATCGACATTGCTCAATTCTAAGCCGTAATTTGTCACGGGTGTCTCGGGTCCATTTCCTTCTCTGACTGCGATAACAAAGGCTGTTTTGTTGTTGGGATCTCGGAGTATTTTGTCAATAAATTGGGATTGTATTTGTTTTGCAGTTAGAGGTTTAGGTTGGTGGAAGTTGGGTTTTGAGGTACAGAAAAGCACGGCTCCGTCTAGATAGCGGGCGGCGTAGAACCAGTAGTTTTGACCGTTAGTTGTAAATTCGTTTCTGCTAAAAATAGTGAATCTTTCAAGTTGCGGTAGTTGCTGATTGCGCTGGCAATTTTTATCGATGTATATTTCGTTGGCTGATGGCTGTCGCTGGGCGAAAACTGCTGGGACGATGGTGGTTACAATTGCTGAGATGATGGTGAGGGTGAGGGTGAAGGGCGATCGGCTTTTCATAAATACTTGTTTATCTTTATTATTGTCAGGTGTTGTACGGTGTACTTACTATTTTATCTTTGTTTTAAATAGTTTTCTAATTCCGCAGTGCGCTGTTTAGTCATGCGATCCAAACATTCACTGAGGAAACCTCCATAACCCGTACCGCCCCGATTTTTATAAACTTCAAATTCACAGGTTTTATCTCTTAACTTAATCCACCCTAATTGTGCTTCGGAAAGTAGCGATCGCTCTTCGCCACTCAATTGGGAAATTAGTTGTTTGTAAACCTCGTTTAGTCGTTTATCCGAGGCTTCGTAATTCAACCGAATACAAGTTCTGACTTGTGCATCTCCTTGCGGGCGATCGCAATTAATCGGTTGAGCAATGGGAAAAATCGGAGATTGTGCAGAAACTGATGTTGTACCGAAAATTGCCAAAAGCGCGTGAAGCGAAGCTATCCCGTAGGGAATCGACCAAAAGAGCGATCGACCTTTCCTCAACTCTATTTTCATTGCCCGTCAACCCACCTATCTGATGAATTCTTTGTTATTTGTTGATATTAGCACTTCTCAAATGCCGCACCCACTAAAGATAAAGCCACAATCGGAGCTGTCACCGCTCTTAAAATTCTACTCCCCAAAGAAACAGCTTCAAAACCAAATTCGATCGCCCTTTCCACCTCACCCTCAGTCCATCCACCCTCCGGGCCAATAGCTATGACAATCGATAATTCTCCCCCATCTTGCTCCCCCCTTATTAAGGGGGACTGGGGGGGAGCCAAAGCGGCTAAACAATCCCACAAATGGCGATTGTCCCCGCGAGCCACACAAATAAATCGATATTTTTGACCGCAATCTTTCACAGCAAATTCAAACGAAATAGGCTCTAAAATCGTCGGCACAATTTGACGTTCCGACTGTTCCGCCGCCTCCGCAGCAATTCTTCTCCACCGCTCAACTTTTTGATCGCTTGGTTTGAGCAAAGTTCGATCGCTCGTTACCGGCACAATACTTGCCACACCCAACTCCGTCGCTTGTCTCACAACCTCGTCAAAGCCGTTTCCTTTGGGCAATGCCGCCATCAAAGTCACTTCCATGGGTAGCTCCCTGTTCACAGCAATCTCCTCTGTTATGGAGGCAAATAACCCGGTTTCCCGTACTTCTAGGACTGCTAACCACCAATGTCCCCGTCCGTCCATCGCAATAAATCGATCGCCCGCTTGCAAACGTAGCACTCGATTTAAATAATGTTGCTGTTCTCTAGTTAAGTCGATTTGGCTCTCGCAAATTTGAGCGGCAGTAATTGCTAATCTTTGTAATTGAGGCATTGAATTTGGGATTGTTCGTTTTCTATTAGAGATTTTTTTATTTAACCGCAGAGAACGCAGAGAACGCAGAGGAAGAGAGAATGAGAGGAGATAGGCAGGCGGGGTTTCAACTGTTCAAAAAACAATAAAGGCAAAGCATCTACAACCGGAATTATTTTACAAATTCAAGTTTTTTTCTGCAAATGCTCTGCCTTTATATTACTTTTGCCAGAAGTCTATTGAATACAATCGAAAATCACAAAGCGAAAATCGAAAATCGGCTTATCCTTCCTCCTTAATCTTTTTTAAATAAGTGGAAATCGCTTCTGTAGCTAGCTGCGTGATTGGCTTGCCCTGACGGGCTGCTTCTTCCTTGAGCTCGTTGTAAATTTCATCGCGGACGCTAATTCGACGGCGGACTTTACCACCGCCAGCAGTGGCAGTCTCATTTGCATCGTCGTTACTAGACGTAACTTCTAATTCATTAATCTCAGTTGTCATCGAGTCAGCAGATTGGTAGTTGGTTACAAATTGACGGATAGATTCTAACCCGACGCGATCGCAAAAATTGCCAAAACTCTCGTTCAGTTGCCGTTTTTGCTTGAAATAAACAAAAATCGGCTCCAGAAAAGCTTCAAAATCCTTGACGTGCAGCTTTTCCTCAATGGGTTTTGCCAGCCGCGTTTGGTCGGGAGAACCGCCCAGCCAAATCTGGTAGGATTCCGGGGAACTCCCGACAAACCCCAATTCTGCCATATAAGGACGGGCGCATCCATTTGGGCAACCAGTCATCCGCACCACCAAATGCTCGTCTGCCAAGCCAACTTTGGTCAAAAGTGCGCGAATCCGCTCTAAAATGCTCGGCATCACGCGCTCAGATTCGGTAATCGCTAACCCGCAAGTCGGCATTGCTGGACACGCCATCCCATAGCGCACCAAGGGGTCGATCGCAGTTTCCCGCTGAATGCCGCATCGATCGAGTATTCCCTGAATTTCCTGTTTGATATCCGGCGAAACATCGTAAATCAGCACGTTTTGGTGCGGCGTCGCCAGTATCGGCAAGTTGTACTTCTGCACAATTTCCCGCAAAGCTGTTTTTAGCTGAAACGACCCTTCATCCTTGATCCGGCCATTATCCACAGAAATGCCGACAAACAGCTTGCCGTCTCCTTGTTCGTGCCAGCCCAAGAAATCAAAATACTTCCATTCAGGCAGCGGTTTAAAGGCTTCTAGCGGCTTGCCAAAATATTCGGCTACTTTTTCGCGGAACCACTGTACACCTTTGTCGTTAATCAGGTACTTCAGCCGCGCGTGCCGTCTGTCTGTGCGATCTCCGTAATCTCTTTGGGTTGCTACAATTGCCTTGACCAAATCGTAAACATCATCCTTGGCAACATAGCAAATCTCGTCAGCAACCCGCGCAAAAGTTTCTTCTTTATTGTGAGTACGGCCCAAACCGCCGCCAGCAAACACGTCAAAACCTTGCAATTCGCCAGCTTCATTGGTAATTACCACCAAGCTCAAATCCTGAGAGTACAAGTCAATTGAATTGTCTCCCGGCACGGTGACGGAACACTTGAACTTGCGCGGCATATAATGGCTGCCGTAAATCGGTTCTTCTTTGTCGTCGCTAAAGATTGTGCCGTTGCCGTTTTTCTGTCTCGCGGCCTTGACTGCGGGGTCTTCCTCAGCCGAAACAGCTTTTTCGCCATCCAACCAAATTTCGTAATAAGCACCGGTTTGCGGCGTTAGCAAATCGGCGACCTTGTTGGCGTATTCCAGTGCATACTTGTATTCTGGGCGATTTTTGTAGGGTGCAGGCGGTGCCATGACGTTGCGGTTCAAGTCGCCGCAAGCTCCCAAGGTTGACCCCATATTTTTAATAATTGAGGAAAACACTGCTTTAAGATTTTTTTTCAACACCCCGTGCAGTTGGAAACCTTGGCGCGTTGTAACGCGGATCGTGTGGTTGCCGTATTCTTCAGATAGCTTGTCTAAGGCTAAGTATAATTGCGGCGGAGTGAACCCGCCGGGATTGCGGGTGCGGAGCATGAACTGATAGTCTTTTTCTTGTCCTTTAACTCGATTGTCGCGGTTGTCTTGCTGGTACGAGCCGTGAAATTTGAGAATCTGAATCCCGTCTTCGGTGAAGTGGGTAGTTTCTTGTAACAGTTCAGTCGCAACGGGTTCTCGTAAATAGTTGCTGCGTTCTTTAAGACCTTCTGATTTAGATGGTTTGCGCGCAACAGGGGTTGAAGTGGAAGATGTGATCATGGGAATGTATAGTGCCAGTTATAATTAGATACAGCCGATCGAATATTTCTTGACAATTTGACACTTGACAAATTTGCACTTGACAAATCTCCTCAGAAATGCTGTGTCGGATCTGTTGACAACTCGGTTAACAACTAAGTTAATAACGGTAATCCGCTAGGAATTCTGATGGTGCTTAATTGTAACACGATCGACCCGGGGCTGAAAAATTGTAATTAAGAGTTTATACTTTCGATCGCTTAAGTGTACGAAACTTTAGAAATAATTAACCTCAACCATTGAAACTATGTCACTGTATGACGAAGACACCTTTGTGGTATTAGAAACAAACCAGTCAGAGCAGTTTTTGACTGCGGCGGAACTGTTAGAAAAGCTGAAAGCCGTGTTAACAGAGGAACACGAAGATTTGCCGCAGGACGTTGATAAAATATCGGGCGTGGAAGCTCAAGCCAAGTATTTGATTGATACTTATTGTGAATTAGATGTCGGGGCTGGAAAATTTTTACAGTGGTATGCTGTGCGCTTGGAAAAGTAATTTTGGAAATAGGGCATCGCGCATTGGGCATTGGTTATTAGAACCAACAAGTAACAAGTAACAAATAAAAAATAACAAGTAACAAGTAACAAATAACCAATAACAACCAACTAATGCCTAATGCCCAACGCCCAATGCCCAATGCCCTATTCTTTCTAATTAATCTTCTAACTGTTGAACCGATGATACTTCAACGGCGGTAACATCGATCGTACCGGGCGGTGTCAAGCGACTAAAATGACCTTCCTCTATTTTCAGAGGTTCGCCACAGTTGGCACACTGAAACTGAGTTTGATTTAAAGCTGTAAATTCGTATTGACAAACGGGACAATTGTCCTCAATTAAATTGCGTTTCAGCCACCACTGAAGCGCGAAAAATGCGACCACAGGCGTCAACAATAAAAAAGCTACTAAAATCAACACTGATTTAACTATCCACCCCAAACCAATAGACACCAACAAATACGCGATGCCCAGCAGTATCAACCAATTGCTAATACGGGGTAGCTTGAAAGATATTTTGGGGGTGCCTTGGTTCACTGTGGTCTCCTTTGGTGTCTTTGCAGGTAGGCATAACTCTATCCTACTCAGAAATTCAGGCGGTCGATCGAGTTAATTTTCCCATTGTACACCCATAAACCGCTCTCTACGGCATAAGTTTATCTGAGCCAGAGGGTTGAAAAATTCCTTGTAAGGATTGACAAAGGGATTCAAAACTAAATATCGCCAGAGTTTGTTCTCTCAACCAGTGGCGATCGCACCTTTTATCCTCTCCTCGCAGCATTTCCACACAAGCAAGCGCTACTGCTGCTGAATCTCGGTGAGGAACTCGCCACCCCAGTTTACCATCTTGCAGCGGATCGGCTGACCCGTCCGCGTCCCCCGCCAGTACAGGTACTCCGCAAGCCAGCGCTTCCAAATAAACTATACCGAAGCCTTCCTGGGAGGGCATTACATAAGCATCGGCCAACTGGTAATGTTCTGCTAAATTTTCTGTCGGTACAAAACCCGCAAATATTACTCTTTCGGCAATTCCCAAATCTTCAGCGAGTTTGGCTAATCTAGGTCGATCGTCTCCTCTGCCAATAACTAAGTATTTCACATTCGGAAAAGTTTTGGCTATTTGTGGCAAAGCTTGAATTGTGACATCGACGCCTTTGTAAATATCCGTCGATCGCAATCTGGCTACAGTCATCAATATTTTAGCACCAACCAAATTGTACTGCTCTAATAAATCCTGTGGCTTCGGCCCAGTCGTAAATATATTTTCATCTACAGTACAAGGCACTATGTGGAAATTTTCAGGATTTAATTGGTTAATTTCGCAAGTTCGATCGCGCGTGTACCTGCTAATAGTCCAAATACTGTCAGCTTGTCTCATTGCTGTTTGATATTTGGGCGGAAGCGGTTCCCACACTTCCTTGCCATAAGTTAAAATTGTGTAGGGAATTCCCAGTGGCAGGCATAAAGTTTGAATCAGCGGTGCGAGTTTGATATGACCGCAAAAAACCCGTTTCGGTCGTTTTTGCAGCAATCGAGTTAGTAATATTGTAGCAAATTTAAGACGACCAAACCAGGGATTCTCGGTTTGGATGTAATAAAATTTCAGATTTTTTGACTCGTAAGGATTGTTGCAGTCTGGGGAATCTCGCAACAGCAAAACTTCAGCTTGTGGGGGCGAGTTTGACCCTGCGGTTATTGACAGGTAAGCTTTGAGAATGTCTTGAACGTAGGATTGAATGCCGCCTTCGCTGGCAAATATTTCTAGGAAACAGAACACGTAATTTGTCGATCGCATTTCTGATTTACCCATTAACAGCGCAGACAATTATTCCTGTATAGTAATGACTTTGCAAAAAAGGGCGATCGTCGCCATTATCCAGAGCTTTTAAACCAGGTCAAGATGACTGTAGTTGCAGGTTTTACAGGCAAATATTTGACTCGCCTACTTTCACCGTTGGTTTTGAGCGACTATCTGCTTTTTTACTAGGGCTTTTTAACAGGCTGCATCGGTGAGTGCGAGGCTTGGCTTTCAGTTTACTATAGTCTACCGTAATTGACTGTAAACTTAATGATTTTTTACAATATCCTACCCCAACCAAAATTTAAGATTTATTGAGTTGACGCAGCGCGTCTGAGCAGACTGAAGATTAGCCAAGGGGTACTTATCGAGGGTCTCGCCTCTTTAGTCTTTGGTAAAAGTATTGTCTATCCAAAGATAGATATAGAGGCAGTTTTTAATTGTTATCATCAGGAAGATAGAGAGTTAAATTTAATATGACTCGGCCAGGTTTTAAAAGCCCTTTCTGAAAGATTTTGTCGAAAATATTCTCCTAAAATTTTGTCACGACTTGCAAAAAATTTAATGCTCATAAAGCATTAAAAAAAACAATATCGTTGATTATTTTGGCATCGAGGAGATAGTTTGACTATTCATATCTTTTCGGTTTACAAAAGTAGTCGAGCGAGCCGAGTGAGAAAGTTTTACGAGCAGAAAATAAACACGATCTCGTACAATCATGTACAAAGAAAAGCCGCTCACCTAAAACATTAGGTATTCGAGCTTAAACCTAACAAAGCTAATGTTAGGTTGGCAACGTCATATTTACGAGCGACTCTCTCCAAATGAGCCTTCATTGGAGTTTGAGGTGAAACGAGTAACGATCGCACTCAGTCTTTTTAGTCTACTCAGCAGCACTCTGGCAAGTTGCACAGCAGCTTCCCGGAACGCTCAAAACAGCACGCAAAAAAGCAACTCCGAACTTTCATCAGTTGCTGTAGCAGTCCGTGACCTCGGCAATCCATTCTTCGTACAAGTTGGCAAGGGCGCTGAGGCCGCAGCCAAGAAAATCGGCGGTGCAAATGTGAGGACAACTCTCGTTTCCAGCGGCGACGATTTAAATCAGCAATTTAATCAAATCGAAAACTTTATTGCCTCTAATGTCAGCATGATTGTACTCAATGCTGCTGACACCAAAGGCATTGCCCCGGCTGTCGAAAAAGCCAAGCAAGCCGGAATTCCGATAATTGCAGTTGATACCGCCGCCGAGGGAGGCGTTGATGCCACAGTTACTTCAAATAACGTGCAAGCTGGCGAAGTAAGTTGTCAATATATAGCCGATCGCTTGAAAGGAAAAGGCAGCGTTGTGATTATCAACGGGCCTCCCGTCGCTTCAGTGGTCGAGCGAGTTCAGGGTTGCCAGAGTGTGCTCTCCAAATATCCCGATCTCAAAGTTCTTTCCAAAGATCAGAACGCAGAAGGTAGTCGCGATGGCGGGTTAAGAGTGATGAGCGATTTGCTTACTTCCTTCCCAAAAATTGATGCTGTTTTTGCAATTAATGACCCCTGTGCCATTGGTGCAGAATTAGCAGCCAAGCAAGCACAAAGGAGCGAGTTCTTTATTGTGGGAGTCGATGGTGCACCTGAAGCTTTAGATGCGCTCAAGCAGAACAACAGTTTATTTGTGGCTACAGCAGCTCAAGATCCATTTCGCATGGCAGCCAAAGCCGTTGAAGTCGGGAACGACATTCTGAAAGGAAAAAAGCCAGCCAATCCAAACATTCTGATTCCAGTCGCGCTGATTACTCGCGAAAACGTCAATCAACATAAAGGCTGGACAAGTGAATAAACCAGGACTTACTGGCAACCGACTGGTTTGTGAAATTACTTCTTTTTGGTAGTCATTCTGCTATTGACAGGAGTAAAGTGGGCAACGCGTACCCTACAGATATACCTGCAATTAATTCCCCAAATTGATTTAGCAAACCTCGAATTGTAATTCGCCTAAAATTACGGTAGTTGCGATGGTAAATAGCACTCAAAATTCAATTAAAACTCAGCCCGTCCTCGAAATGCAAGGTATTACAAAAACCTTTCATGGTTTTACAGCCTTGCACGATGTAAATATCACCGTTTACCCAGGCGAAGTCCACGCCCTCATGGGGGAAAACGGTGCGGGCAAAAGTACGCTGATGAAAATTCTGGCGGGAGCCTACATAGCTGATGCAGGCGAAATCAAAATTGACGGTCAAGCTGTTAAGATGACAGACCCCGGTCAAGCCAGAAATTTAGGGATAGCGATTATTTATCAAGAACTCAATCTCGCCCCCAATCTGACAGTTGCTGAAAACATTTTTATGGGCAGCGAGCTGAAGAAAGGAGGTACATTTCTAGACCAAGATGAAATGCGACGTAGGGCCGCTGAGGTATTAACAAACCTCGACGCAAGTTTTGATGCTGGAGACCTGGTTTCCACACTTTCAATTGCCGAACAGCAGCAAGTGGAAATAGCTAGGGCACTCAAAGATAAAAGCCGAATTTTAGTGATGGACGAGCCGACAGCGGCACTTTCAGATCGCGAAACAGATAAGCTTTTTGAAGTGGTTCGCCGTTTGCGGAATGAGGGCATTGCTATTATTTATATCAGCCACCGGATGGAAGAGATTTATGCCCTTGCCGATCGCGTGAGCGTGATCCGTGATGGCGGATATATTGGCTCTCTTGAAAAGCACGAAATTTCTGCCAATCGCCTGGTGGAAATGATGGTGGGTCGTTCTTTACAGGATTTGTACGAAAACAAGCATCAAATAACACTAGGTGCTGTTGTTCTTGAGGTAACAAATTTAAGCGACGGCCGCAAAGTAAAGCCTGCCACTTTTCAACTTCATGCGGGCGAAATTCTGGGTTTAGCTGGTTTAGTTGGCGCCGGCAGAACAGAACTTGCCCGCCTAATTTTTGGGGCAGATCGAAAGACAAGCGGTGAAATAAAACTCGAAAATCATCCTCTCAATGTCTCAACACCCAATGAAGCAATGGCCGCCGGAATTGCTTACGTGCCCGAAGATCGCAAGGCTCTCGGACTATTTTTGGAGGCAAGTTCGGGTGAAAATATCACCATGAATGTCCTCGATAGAGAAGCAAAAGCTGGCATTATTAACTCAAATTTTCTGTTAAAAATTGTCAATGATGCTATTAATAATTTGCAGATTCGCCTTGCAAGTCCGAGCATCAGGGCAATGGATCTTTCTGGGGGGAACCAGCAGAAGTTGCTGTTAGCGCGTTGGTTGGCTATCAACCCAAAGGTGCTTTTGCTAGATGAACCGACGCGGGGTGTGGACATTGGCGCCAAAAGCGAAATTTATCGAATTATTAGCGATTTGGCAGCCAAGGGTGTAGGTATTTTAATGATTTCCAGCGAACTGCCGGAAATTGTGGGAATGAGCGATCGCGTCTTAGTGATGCGAGCAGGAAGCCTTGTCGGTGAAGTAGGCGGATCGACTGGGGAAAAGATTACGCAAGAAAACATTATGGCTTATGCCACTGGTGCAAAAGAGGTAGTAAAATCATGAGTCAAACGCAAACAAAAACCAGCAGAAGTTCAGGGAGCGAGCGCCAAAAAGCCAGTAAAGCTCAAGCTTGGAGAAATTTTATCCAAGTGGCCGGCATCCTGCCGATTTTGATTGGCATCTGTATCATTTTTTCCCTGGTAACGCCCAACTTTCTTTCAGTAGGAAATTTGATCAATGTCATCCGGCAAGCATCGATCAATATTGTCCTAGCTACCGGCATGACTTTTGTGATTTTGACGGGCGGGATTGACCTTTCAGTCGGCTCAATTTTGGGCGTGACGGCAGTTGTCGGGGTGCTGGTTTCCTTAGTTCCAGGTCTGGGTTGGTTTGCCGTACCTGCTGCGTTAATAGCCGGAGTATTTTTAGGATTACTTAACGGCTCGCTAATTGCCTATTTAGGTTTGCCTCCGTTCATCGTCACCCTGGGTTCTTACACAGCTTTGCGGGGAGTTGCTTATTTAGTAGCTAACGGCACTACAGTTATCAATAGAAATTTGAATTTTGCTTGGGTAGGCAACAATTATGTCGGGCCAATTCCCTGGTTAGTTATTATCGCTTTTCTCGCAGTTTTAGCGAGTTGGTTTGTCTTGCGACGGACTGTTCTAGGGAGGCATATTTATGCCGTGGGAGGTAACATCCGGGCAGCACGATTGACAGGTATTAAGGTGAGTCGGGTGCTGCTATTTGTCTATGGCGTGAGTGGGTTGCTTTCTGGTTTAGGTGGAATTATGAGCGCCTCGCGCCTCTACAGTGCGACGGGGATGTTGGGGCAAGGCTACGAATTAGACGCGATCGCTGCTGTAATTTTGGGAGGAACCAGTTTCACAGGTGGAATTGGCACTATTTGGGGTACTTTGCTGGGGGCTTTAATTATTGCCCTGCTCAACAATGGACTAACTCTCATGAACGTGTCTTTCTTCTGGCAGTTAGTTGTCAAAGGTCTGGTGATAATTATCGCAGTGACAATTGACAAAGTTCGCACCGGTTCAAGCGCAGCGTAGGGGAAGCCAACCCCCCCTGCCCCCCCAAGGGGGAAAAGGAAGAAGGAAGTTCGGCAAAGGATTTTGTAACGAATTTAACGGATGTAACTGAGATATTGCACCTTTCTCAATTACTTGTTTAGGAACGGGCAAGATGCCCGTTCCACAAAGAGTGAATTTTTTTGTGGAACGGGCATCTTGCCCGTTCTTGAGAATGATGCAATATCGGTTTTTATGTGGAGTTTTTTCCTATGCAAATCCCGCATTTTTATCACCTGATTACTGCTTTTATCCTGGGTTCACCTGCGGTATTTCTACTAACATCATCCCCAAGTTGTGCTGCACCAATTGATAGATTAGTTGCTCCTGAACCGTTAAATACCTTGGCAGAAAACCCCTTCGGGCAGGTGAATTCTGTCTCTCAACTCTCTGATGTAAAACCAACTGACTGGGCGTTTCAGGCGCTGCAATCTCTCGTAGAACGCTACGGCTGTATTGCCGGTTATCCCGACGGCACCTACAGAGGAAACCGCGCGCTGACGCGGTACGAATTTGCAGCAGGATTGAATAGCTGTCTCGATCGAGTCAGCGAACTAATTGCCGCAGGAACAACCAACCTGATTACTCGGGAAGATTTAGCGATCGTCCAAAAGCTGCAAGCAGAATTTGCAACAGAATTATCGGTGTTGCGGGGTCGAGTCGATGCTCTCGATGCACGCACAGCAGAACTAGAAGCGAATCAGTTCTCGACTACTACGAAGCTGAATGCGGAAATTATCGTGGTGGTAACAGATACCTCGGGTAACAGTGTTGGGGATTCGCGCGATCGCACCAACACTATTGTTGCCAACCGGGGGCGATTAAATTTTGAAACCAGCTTCACCGGTCGCGATATGCTGAGAACCCGTTTGGAATTCGGCAACTTGGGCAGGAGCATTGCCGATGAGACGGGTACAAATATGACGGCCTTGAACTTTGATGGCAATGTCGATAACACAATCACCGTCCCTCACGTATTGTATGTAACGCCGCTGACCTCTAATCTGGCGCTGACCGTCGGCCCGACAGGTGTTGGGTATCCCGATATTACGGATTTGCTGACTCCTCCCACGATCGCCAGCGACAGTGAGGGAATTCCCTCGAAGTTCGGACAATACAATCCCCTCTACCGCCGGGGAGGTGGCGGTGCTGCTGTCAACTGGACGATCGTCAAAAACCTCACCCTGACTGTGGGCTATGTAGGCGGAAATCCCAATCTCTCGCAGCAAAGTAACGGTTTATTCAACGGTTCGTACAACGCTCTGGTTCAGCTTGCCTACCGAGGCGATCGCGGAGCAATTGGCGTAGCCTATTCTCGTACCTTTGCGCCAAGCGGTAAAGCCGACCTTACAGGCGGTACGGGCAGTTTTCTGGCTGCGCGACCGTTTGGGGACAATATTGCTACATCTAGTGATTCTGTAGGCGTACAGGGATTCTACCGCCTTGCTCCCCGGTTGCAAGTTCACGGTTGGGGCGTTTATACTCGCGCCAATGCAGAAAATTCCGGTGTTAGCAGCGTTTCTGATGGTAGAGGTGGCGTGGTTTTGCTAAATGTTGACGGCGGCGATCGCGCCGATATTGTGTATGCAGCGATCGGGATAAGTTTCCCAGATGTGGGAGGTGAAGGCAACCTACCCGGGATTTTGGTGGGTTTGCCAGGTCGCGTGACGAGCAGTAATGTGCGCCGCGAGCGAGATACTTCCTATCACATTGAAGCTTTCTATCGCTTTCAGGTCAACGACAACATTTCCATCACCCCTGGTGTTTGGGCCGTTGTTAATCCTGAGAATGACAGCCGCAACGACACTCAATGGGTTTGGTTGCTTCGCACTGGCTTTAACTTTTAAGCGGAAAGATATTTTAGTAACCTAGTCCAGGACGCAAAAACCCAGTTTCTTGACGTAATTGCCTCATTTGAGACGATAATCGCGAGAAACCGGGTTTTTTAGACTGATAGTGCATCCAGGGCTTCAATTCCATGCCACACAACAAAAAACCCCTACCATCGCTGGCTGGGGTAGAAAATTATCAGGGTGCATCTACTAATATTTGCAACTATAACATACATTTGTGGGGTGTCACCCTTCATGGGTGACACCCAACGAAAATTTTGAGTCAGAATAAATTATGATTCAATATGCCAATGATTAACAAAGCTGCTATATCATCTCGTTCTGTCCCAGCCGATCTAAAATTTAAGATTTAGAATAAATCTGTGCTAGACCTCAAATTAATCCGAGAAAACCCGCAAGCCGTGCAAGAAAGCCTCAACCTGCGCGGAGGTAACTATGAAATCGAGCCGATTTTGCAATTAGACAAACAGCAGCGGGAGTTGGAAGGCAAGCGATCGCAACTGCAAGCCCGCAGCAACGAAATTGCCAAACTCATCGGTCAAAAAAGAAAATCGGGTTTAACCCTCGAATCTCCCGAAGTTCAGGAACTGCAAGCAGAAGGCAACGCAGTCGGCACCGAATCGAACCAACTGCAAGCACAGGAAAAAGACCTAAAAGCTCAAATAGAAGCTTTATTGCTACCGCTGCCAAACTTGCCGAGCCCGTCAACGCCGATCGGCAAAAATGAAGAGGAAAACGTCGAAATCCGGCGCTGGGGAGACGAATACATACCCCAAAATCCCGGTATTTTACCGCACTGGGAAATCGGCGAAAAATTAGGAATCATTAACTTTGAACGGGCAGTAAAAATCGCTCAGCCCCGCTTTGTCAGCTTAATGGGAGCCGGGGCAGCCCTGGAAAGAGCGATTATTCAATTCATGCTCGATCGCCACACAAAAGCCGGTTATGTAGAAGTAATTCCCCCATTTTTAGTTAACACCGAATCCCTCACTGCTACGGGTCAACTGCCCAAATTTGCTGAAGAAAGTTTCAAGTGCGACCAAGACGATTTGTGGCTGATTCCTACTTCCGAAGTTCCGGTGGTCAATTTGTACAGAGGTGAAATTTTGACAGCAGAACAGTTGCCAATTTATCACTGTTCTTATACTCCTTGTTTTCGGCGCGAAGCTGGCAGTTACGGCAAAGATACGAGGGGATTAATTCGATTGCATCAATTTAATAAAGTTGAATTGGTAAAACTCGTGCATCCGAGTACCTCCGAGGCAGAGCACGAAAAGTTAGTGCAGGATGCCGAGGGAGTTTTGCAGGCGCTGAAATTGCCTTATCGGGCGATCGCACTGTGTACCGGCGACTTAGGTTTCGCGGCGGCAAAAACCTACGATTTAGAGGTGTGGCTACCATCTGCGGGCAAATACCGCGAGATTTCCAGTTGTTCCAACGTCGCAGATTTTCAGGCGCGGCGGGCAAATATTCGCTTTAAAGAAGCGGGTAAAAAAGGCACTCAATTCGTTCACGCCCTCAACGGTTCCGGTTTAGCTGTGGGCCGCACAATGGCGGCAATTTTGGAGAATTACCAGCAGCCAGACGGAACTGTAAAAGTGCCGGAAGCCTTACAACCCTATTTGGGACGGGAAGTTTTATAAACAAGATGATTCGGCGATTAACTGCTTGCCCAGGCTCTGCCTGGGAACCGATGTACAGAGGCTCTGCCTCGCTTGCTTGCGAAAATTCGAGGCAGAGCCTGTGGATCTCCGTTACCAGGCAGAGCCTGGTAACGAGTAACGAGTAAAACTCTTGTGGTGTAGGCATCCTGCCTGCCCTTGGCTGGCTATTTACCAGATATTTATTACAGTTTGAGCAATGCTTCCTTAATGTCCAGGGCTAAAAATCTATCCAATGCTAGATACATCCAATAAACAGATAACTGACTATCACTGCTAGTCTTCTGAAATCCCAAGGCCAGGCACAGTTTTTCGTACATGGGGTGAATCATCAGGGTGTACAAGTCGCAAAGATTGGGAAAATCTGTTTGCATTTCGCCTAAAACTTTTTGTGCGTCTTCGAGAAAAGCAATGCGGTATTCTGACAAATACTGCGGATCGATCATCCAACTGCGGACAAATACTGACTGGCAATTTAGATCTCCTGGTAGCGCCATTTTGAAAGGATCTATATCGGAAATAGAACTTAAATGAAGCCCTTTACTAGCAGCATTAAAAAAATTTACTTCAGATTCGCTAGCTGTGGGATAAAGTAAGTAAAATCCGACGGGATTGAGATTATCTGAGCGGCGCAAAACTCGCATTCCCTTTGAGTATTGACTGGCAAAAAACCGGAGTATTTTAGCAATTTTGTGGGGAACTGCGTTAGTGTTTCGGTTCATCCAGTTGTAATTGGTGGCTAATAAATTGGCAACCGGAATCGCGTCGCACCGGGGGTCAAAATTATCTAATTGGAGTTGTACAGGCTTTTGAGGTTCGGCGGCCTCTAAAATTTCTGAAACAGGTTGAATTTGAATTGCCGTAGCGTTACCATCAAAGTGTTTTGCGATTAATCCGAGTGCTGCTAATTTATCTAACATCATTCCGGCGGCGCGATCGCTCCCGCGATCGGAATCGCAGTAAAATAGTTCGGCGGCTTCCCGGTGAGTGCACTGCACTTCTGTTGCTGGCACTTCCAGTTTCGCCAGCGGTGGTTTGAGACGGGGCTGGCTTTCCTGAAGCTGTTTCACCGATAAGTACACCCAAAGCCTGATAAAGCATTCAGCCCTAGTGCGAGTTACGCCTACTCGTTTCATCAACAGCGAAACAGCCGTGCGGCGTTGAGAAGGAGAATACCAAGTATCTAGTTTTGCAATATCCATTTCAGTCGGGAAGCTGCGAAGGAACTCTAGTTACATATTGGCTCAATTACAATAAACTTCACCCCGCTTCAGATTACTTGTTGCCGCTGTTGCTCAACTTGCCTGATTTCCGGCGACTCTACAAGATAGCTGCTTGCTCCTTGCAAGTTCACTGCTTCACAAAGCATTATCAATTTTAGATATTTTCTGGCTTGATTTAACAAACGAACGAACCCGAGTAAATTAGCAACTTTAGAGGTGTACGCCATGTACAGTGCTTATATCAATCGGATGGGAAAGTTTTTGCCGGGAGAACCGATTAATAACGATGAGATGGAAGAGTATCTCGGCAAAATTGCCTCGCGCCCTTCAAGAGTCAGGCAGCGAATTCTCAACAGCAACGGCATTCAACAGCGCTACTACGCGATCGACAAACAGCAGCAAACACTATATTCTAACAGCCAAATGGCAGCGTTTGCCGTCCGTGACGCGATTTCTCAGTCAAATCTGGAACCGGGGGCGATCGACTTATTGGCCTGCGCTACCACTTTACCAGACTTATTAGTACCGGGATTTGCCAGCACAGTACACGGGGAACTTTCCGAATTATCTCCCCTAGAAATAGTGTCAACTCAAGGAGTTTGCTGTGCCGGAGTTAGTGCTTTAAATTACGCCGCCTCTCAAATCGAACTCGGCAAAAAACAAACCGCCATTGCCGTCGCTTCCGAATTTCCCTCGCGCCTGTTTAAAAACCAATACGGTTCAGTTAAGGCTCAAACCCTGGTAAATTAGGTATTGTTTCCAAAAATGGAGAGTAAGTTAGCGTGCAT